>JAYVRH010000082.1:0-2502 GCA_043776495.1 Cyclobacteriaceae bacterium | reverse complement strand
CAGGTGAATCAGGAATTCTCATAAAAGGTGAAATCCGGTCATTGGAGAAAATGGTTTACCGCGGAAAGAATATTGTTCTTGTCGGGAAGAACAATGATAGGATGGATGTATTTACTTTTAAAGGGTTCTAAGCATATGAGAATGAAGCAATTATTGATTGTATTGGTGGCCTGGATTCCAGTGCTCTTTATTTCCTGTGGTGAAAGGAAATCCTCTGAAAAAAAATTGGACAGCCTGTTTTTAGGAATTTCAATGGGGATGGAGAAGAAGGCATTTTATGATTATTGCTGGGAAATGAACCGGCAGAAGGTTTTCATACATGGACCCACCAACCAGAGCGTGGAATATAGGTTGGCGACAGAGCTTAAGAGTCCCGTAATGATGCAGTTTTATCCTTCATTTTACGAGAACAAGATTTACGAAATGCCGGTGCTATTCAATTACGAGTCATGGGCTCCGTGGAATAAGGAATATGGCTCCGATGTTCTATTGACTGAACTATTGCCTTTGTTCAAAAAATGGTATGGCGACGATTTTCAATCGCTTCAACAACCGACGATGGGTACAGTTTATTATCAAATGAAAGGCAGAAGGAGGATTAATCTATTCATAAGGGACGATCAGTTTGTTCAGGCCGTTTTCACGGATTTGAAAGTAGATGATGAACTAAAGAACAAAAAGTAGGTATTTAACACGCACAGATCCCAAATGAGGAGTCTCTTCAATAGCGATCGCTATTTTTTCTTATATGTTCTCGCGGCAAGCTTGTTGGTGACCTGCTCATCGCCGGGCAAGCAAAAGAAAAAGACATTGTTTACGGAAATTGAAACTCAGGAGAGCGGCATTGACTTTGTGAACGAACTTCCATTCAATAAAGAGTTCAATATTTATACCTATAGAAACTTCTATAATGGAGGGGGGGTGGCGTTGGGAGATGTAAACAATGATGGCTTTATTGATGTTTACTTCACTTCTAATTTGGGCTCCAACAAATTATTTCTTAACAAGGGTAACTTTCGGTTTGAAGATATCACGGGGAAGGCGGGGGTAGCTGGCACAAGGTCATGGTCGACTGGAGTCAATATGGTGGACATCAATGGAGATGGGTGGATTGACATTTATGTGTGCAACTCCGGTGATATTAAGGGTGGTAACAAGCAAAACGAACTCTTTATTAATAACGGTGACCTTACTTTCACTGAAAAGGGAGAAGCGTATCACATTGCAGATCCTGGTTATACTACACACGCCGCTTTCTTTGATTATGATAAGGATGGTGATCTCGACCTTTACATTCTAAACAATTCTTACCAGGCCATTGGAAGTTTTAACCTGAGGAAAAATGAGCGTCCCAAGCGCGATGTTTTGGGCGGTGATAAGTTAATGCGAAATGATGGGGAGTATTTCACGGATGTAAGTGAAGCGGCAGGTATTTATGGAAGCGTCATTGGGTTTGGATTGGGTGTCACGGTGGGCGATATCGATAAGGATGGCTGGCCGGACATCTATGTTTCTAATGACTTCTTTGAGCGCGATTACTTATATATCAACAATAGAAATGGGACGTTTAAAGAATGCCTGCCCGATCAGATTCGATCCATCAGCGGCGCTTCCATGGGAGCCGATCTTGCGGATATTAACAACGATTCATATCCCGATATTTTCGTAACTGAAATGTTGCCACATGAGGACGCAAGACTAAAGACAGTTACTACTTTCGAAAACTGGGACCGTTATCAGTATAATGTTCAAAATGATTATTATCATCAGTTTACGAGAAATATGCTTCAGCTTAATAATGGTGATGGAAGCTTTAGCGAGATCGGAAGATTGAGTGGAGTGGAGGCTACGGACTGGAGTTGGGGTGCCTTAATTTTTGATATGGACAACGATGGTTTTAAAGATATTTTTGTGGCCAACGGCATTTATCAGGATTTGACAAATCAGGATTACTTGCGCTATATATCCAATGAAGAAGTCGTGAAGTCTATTGTGGCAGGGAATACAGTGGACTATAAACGGCTTATTGAATCAATCCCCTCGACGCCCATTCCTAATTTTGCTTTTCAAAACCAGGGAGGACTTAATTTTATTGACCGTGCGGAGGCATGGGGTATGGGCAAGCCAAGTTTTTCAAATGGTTCGGCATATGGTGACATCGACAATGATGGTGACTTGGATTTGGTGATCAACAATGTGAATTCTCAAGCATCCGTGCTTCGAAATGAAACCAATTTACTATTCCCAGGGCATCACTATTTGAAATTTGAATTAAAAGGTTTTGATAAAAACACGTTTGCCTTTGGAACGAAAATAACCATCACACAGAAGGATACATGTTTTTATATTGAGCAGATGCCCATCCGTGGCTTTGAATCTTCGATGGATCCAAGGCCAAATATTGGATTGGGTAAAATGGATACCGTTGAGCAAATTCTGATCGAATGGCCCAATGGAACTAGTAACCTGTTAGAGCACATTGCGACCAATCAAACTCTTCGA
>JAYVRH010000081.1:0-2504 GCA_043776495.1 Cyclobacteriaceae bacterium | reverse complement strand
ATTACGACCATCATTAAGGGGGTAAGAATCAGATTTCTCTTGTCATCGGGAAGCAGACCTTTTGGATATGTTTTGATGATCCCAGTAGAAAGATAGAGGCTTTCAACAAAGCTGCCAGTTACCAGCAGCGCTCCCAAATTGCTGCGGTCTTGGTCTTTGAGGTATTTATCAGTTTTCTTTACAGCATCGTCCAGAAGAGCAGCCAGGGAGTCTTTATTGCCAATGTTGGCCTCAAATTTCTCCAGCGTGGCACGATCAAAAGATCCACTCACACCTAATTTATCCGCCAGGCCTTTACAAACATTCAGGTAGTCAATGGATTCCTGTGTCTTTTCATAGACACTCAGGTAGCCAATGTCAGCCGTATAAACGCCAAGGTTTAGAGCCTGTATGTCAGTTTGAGAATACCCGTCGGCCTTTTTGCGGTCATTGATCAGGCTTTGATTGTAATCAGCGCCAGTGGCTTGCAACATGTATGGAATCTCAGAAGGAGGGGGAATGCTGTAGGCAAGGTCCTTAATTTCATCTTTTAGAGACTTTCCTGCTTTATCATAATCATCTTGTTCTTTGTTGTCTTCTTCCTTTTTGGGGCCGCATGACCATAATCCGAAAGAAGCAAGAAGGGTGAGGATCAGCAACGCATTGAGTTTGAATTTCATAGTTGTGTAATTTGTATTAAGGGTCATATGGCGCCAAGGTTATCCGTAATCAATGACTTTAGCAGTCATTTCACGGTTTTTGTGTTTAGGCCTCCAATTTTAGCACATTTTTCCTAACCGAAGAACACCCATGAAATTTAATTTTACGTGCAGCAGAGAAAGTAAGTCCTTTTGAAGGGTTTTTGGGCCACCTGATATGAGGTGAGTCAGGCCTACAACAATTGTCTCAATTCTAAACTTGTAATAAATGTGGGCCCTGTTGGATTTGAACCAACGACCACCTGATTATGAGTCAGGTGCTCTAACCGTCTGAGCTAAGGGCCCTTATTTTGCGCGCAATTTTACAATTTATTTGGCAATCTGCATACTAAACTTTATCCATTATTCAAGTTGCCCCTGTGTCTGTCATGGTTCTCCCAACTGCCGACATTCTCCATTCACCTGTTTATCTTTGGTATTGGTGCTGAAGGTTTTTATATCCTTGTTGCTGTCAACAAAGATCAAACGCTAGTGGCATTCATGAAGGCACGTCTTCAGACGACCAAAAGCGTATTCTCGCGTTTTTCGGTGCACTACATCTTTAATTTCTTGGGATTCCGGCGATTGTCCTGAATCGTGATGATCTCGATTTCTTCTTTCTTTGTTCTGTAGTACAAAGATGTTTGCTTATTGATGACACACCTGCGTATCTGTTTCTTTTTAGAAGAAGCTTCATGCATCTGAGGCATGCTCTCTATCTGCTCAATCTTCGTTTTTAGTAACTCCAAAAACTTATCTCGAATTCTAGTCGACCATTCGGTCTCAAGGTACTTGATAATATTATCCAGGTTTTGCTCCGCTCTTTCCGAAATTATAACCTTCATCCTTTTAGCGATATTTTGATAGTGCTTTCTTAAAGTCTTTTTTCCGTCCCGCTTCCAGGTCTGCTACACCGGCTTCAATATCTTCTTGCTGATCTTTCGTCAGCGAATCCCACCAATCCGCCTCGGCCTCTTTCCTTAAACCCTCTACTTTCTTGATCAGGTTTTCATCCTGCACACGGGAAAGCCATTCAATGAGTTCGATTTTCTTTACAGCTAAGTTCATAAATGTTTTGTATTAATGACCTGTAAAAATAACAATTCTATTACTCCTTTTTTAATACCATTTTACCCCAGCCCTTCTCCCGAAAGATAGTTTCTAGGCCCTCACGCGACTCAACTTGTAGCAACATTTCAATCCAATCTACCAGTAAACTTGATTATTAATAACAACTTGTATTGAATGGGTCTGAATATTGCTTCATGAAATTGGTTGGACGCTTTCGTTCTAGAATTTTTTCTTATTGGTATGGAAAAGGTTAATTTTGAATCAACTTTCTCCGATATAGTATTTTCGGATTCTAGAGAATCCAACCTTTTTATCGTGCCACCTTGACTGATTGCGGGTGGCACAACTTTTTAATATGGAACTATCTGTTAAGAAAACCCTTCTTAACCTCGGTCTCTTCCTGGTTCCCGTTGGTCCGCATATATCTTCTCTTGAATCATTTGAATAAGCAGGGAACGCTGGGCCGGATTTGTAATTTGTAATCCGGCACCTAAATGAAACTCAAATTTCCTGGGTTTGAGGATTTACAATCCTTCAGCGCCCGTTCATTAAACTCATTCTGCATTCGTAACTCCACTATTCAATAACAAATCTTCACCAACCCTTCTTACTACTCTGCTATTCCCATGAAACAGGTGTACGAGAAAACAGGAAGAAGGTAAATCCTGTTTTCATGATGTTGTTCGGACTGACGAAGGCAGGTCGCGGTGATAACTTAGATCTGGCAGGATTATAAATCCTCCTCCGAATTGAAAT
>JAYVRH010000080.1:0-2506 GCA_043776495.1 Cyclobacteriaceae bacterium | reverse complement strand
CCTCTTCGATCGCGTGGAAATCCATCCGCAGCGATTCGCCGCCTTCGAAAACAATAATGTTCTTTCCTTTTTTTGCAGCCGTTTGGCGGAGAGAGTGTGGACGAAATGGAGCGTCAATGGTGAAAGGTGCGTTAAACGCGTTTGCCAATTCAACATTTTTTGGTTCTTGCATCACGCATCGCACCTGAGGATAATTTGTGCGCATCGCACCACCCGTGTGGAAATCTATTCCCACATCAATGAAGGGTATGATCTCGTGTGTGAGATGATAGGCAACCCGTGAGGCAAGTGAACCGGTTTTGCTTCCTGGGAATGATCGGTTCACGTCTTTGCCGTCCGGCACTTCGCGAGAATAATTTAAAAATCCGTACACATTGATAATCGGCATACAAACTGTGGTGCCCCTTTTTACTTTGTGATGGCCTTTGTCGATGATTCTTCGCACAATCTCCATTCCATTGATTTCGTCACCGTGCATCCCTGCCGTAAGGGCCAACACGGGTCCATCTTCCATGGAGCGATAGACATAAATTGGTGTATCGATCTGGGTGCGTGATGGCAGCCTCGCAATATTAATATTGATTTCTTTAAACTCTCCGGGCTGGATTGAGTGACCGGCGATCGTCAAGTCCTTCATTCAATTGCGAGTTTAAAACGTAAAATTGAAAATTGAAACTTGACAATCGAAAATCGAAATTTGTAAAATCGAAAATTGACTAGGCATTCACTTTATCTTTTTGAATTTTCTTTTTCCCTGCATTCTTCTCGAGAAATTGGATAATCTTTCCTGCAATATCAACTTTTGTGATTCCCTCAATCCCTTCAAGCCCAGGGGAGGAGTTCACTTCAATAATCAAGGGGCCGCGTTTGGATGGAAGCATGTCTACACCGGCCACTCCGAGTCCCATTTTCTTTGCTGCAATAATGGCAGAATGCTTTTCCTCTTGATCTAACTTTACTGCCTGAGCATGACCGCCACGGTGCAGGTTTGATCGAAACTCACCGTCGCGAGCCTGTCGCCGCATGGCACCTACTACTTCACCATTTACAACAAACACGCGAATATCCGCCCCCTTCGCTTCCTTGATAAACTCCTGGACGATGATGCGGGCTTTCACTCCATGAAATGCTTCAATGACGGATTGGGCTGCCTTCTTATTTTCGGCGAGCACCACCCCAAGTCCCTGGGTACCCTCCAATAATTTGATAACGACCGGTGCTCCCCCCACCGCTTCAATAACTCCTTTTGTGTCTCTTGAATAGTCCATGAATATGGTCTTGGGCAATCCCAGCCCCGCCCTGGATAGAATTTGCATGCTTCTCAGCTTGTCACGGGAACGAATCAATGCCTGCGACTCTACCGCTGTAAAAACTTTCATCATCTCAAATTGGCGAACCACCGCGGCGCCATAGAAGGTAACGGATGCACCAATCCTGGGAATGATGGCGTCGAAGTAGTCAAGCTTGCGGCCTTGATACCATACCATGGGATTTTTCTTTTCAATCAGCAACATGCACTTCATGTGGTCGATAATCTCCACGCGGTGACCACGCGACTCGCCTGCTTCTTTCAGTCGTTTGGTAGAATAGAGTTTCGAATCGCGTGAAAGAATGGCGATGTTCATAAATCAGTCTGGCCAGGATCCGGTGAAGTCAATTTTTTAAAAATGAAAGATAAATCTTTTTTAGTGACGTCAATTAGAAACCGATGTCGCAATATTTTCCGCCCCAACAATACCGGAAATTTCAAATTTCCACGATTGCTCAAAGAAAATTCTGCCTTGATCACCTGATCAAATATTTTCACTTTCGTTTTGATGATGAATCTGAGTTCTGCTTCACCAAAAGAATTTTTTATCTCCCGCTGCTCAAATTTTTTGAAAGTGTATTTGACGCCGGTGAACTCGGGATGCTCTTCGTCCAGCAACACAAACTCCAGATGACCATCAATCAGTTCGGCACGGAGGCAGTGCAGGCTGCTCGTGTAGGCACCGGTATCAATCTTAGCTTGTATGTCTTCGAGACCAAGGCCTGGAAGATCAACACGGTCAGAACGCCCAAGGATTAGCATGCATGAATTGATTAGTCTGCGTTAAAAGCATTCTCAAAATATAGCCAAAAAAATGAAGTAAGAAATTTTGAGTGTTGTGCTGGCTGTTGTTGATGACTACACCTTAGGCATTGCTTCCAGTTCAAGCTTATCCCCCAATATTGATTAGTTTATAATTGAGGCCATACTTTATTTTATACCCTCGCATTAGAAATAGATGGCTTTTTTTGTTAATGAATGCATATAAAATCAATCGGTTGCATATGCATACTTAATGATTTCGATAAGAATTATTAATGAATCCTTCTTTTTTTTCAAGAAATGGCTCATCTTGAGCCATTGAACTAAACCAAAAATCTATGAAAAGACTATTACTAATGTACTTGGTACTGGTAGTTTCGTTTTCGGCTCAAGCCCAGGATCGGGTGGTGTCCGGAAAAGTGACTAGCACGGAAG
>JAYVRH010000079.1:0-2510 GCA_043776495.1 Cyclobacteriaceae bacterium | reverse complement strand
AGCGCCATGCTGGTGGCGGGAAAGCTGGTGGAGAAAATGACGGACCAATCCGTGAAGAAAGCATTAGAGACAGCGCTGCTGAAAATAAAGTCCGTGCTGAATGATTCGGAGAAAGACTACATGGAGATGCTTCAGGCTTCGGTGGAGGTGGGAAGGATACCGATGCCGGAGTCGGAAAAATTCCCAAACAATTTTTTGACCGATATCCAAAAAGCGCTCGTGAATAAGGAAGTGCTGGAGATTGAATACCACTCCACCCAGGAAGCACTGACCCAACGTGAAATAGAGCCGATCGGAATTCAGTATTACAGTGGCGCCTGGCACGTCATTGGATGGTGCCGCCTGCGTCGTGGCTATCGCGATTTCAGAGCCGACAGAATCAAAACGCTCAGCAGCGGTGGGAAAAAATTCGATGGTCGTAATCTGATCAGCTTGCAGGAATATCTTCATTCACTCATGCTGTCGCATGAAAATCTTCAAAAGGCAGTGGTGATCTTTGACAAGTCGATCTATAAAAACAAAAGATACATCTATGGCTTTGTATCGGAAGAAGACTTGGGCGATCGTGTTCGCATGACGTTCCTGGTAGACAACTTCAATTTGCTGGCCCGATGGCTTCTTTCCTTTGGAAAAGCAGTTACCGTAGAGCAACCCGACAAGCTCATACAGACCATGGTTGAAATGGTTGAAGAATTGCACGAGCAATATCTCCACGACGCGATCACTCAACAGAGATAACCCTTTGTCATTTTGCTTTAAAGCGTGCTTAAATGAAATCGATATGAATGAACAATTCACAGTGACCCCATCTGGAAATAAGAGAAGGCAATTTCTAAAGCAGCTGCTCGCTGGATCTGTGGCGACGCTTGCCTTTCCCGCGCTCACGAATGCAAATCCTGAATCAAAAAACTTAGCGCTATCTCTTACAGGCGACGTTGGAGACGAGCGCTTTTGGGAAATGGTGAAGAAACAATTCACCGTTCCACCCAATGATGGTGAATGCGGCAAACCTTTGCCCCAGTCCTTATTTCATCAATGACCTCGTGATCTCTATGCAGAAAAGCCTTGGGCAGGATGTTTCTTTTCAATTCCGACATCAGTTTAGCGAGAAGCGTGCGAAATCTCTGGAGCTGATGGCACAATTTATTGGCGTTGGAAAGGAGGAGATCGGCATTGTCAGAAATGCGACGGAAGGAAATACCATCATCGTCAATGGCTTTGACTTCAAGGCCGGCGATGAGATCATCATCTGGGAACAGAACCATCCATCCAATGGCATTGCATGGGAGCAAAGGGCCAAACGATCAGGTTTCACAATCAAGAAGGTCGCCGTACCCGTTGCTCCACAATCGCCTGTAGAGTTACTCGCCCCCTTTGCAAAGGCGATTACTTCAAAGACTAAACTGATTTCGTTCTCGCACATTTCCAACACCAGCGGCATTGCCCTTCCCGCCAGGGAGATATGCCAACTTGCTAAATCAAAAAATATCCTCACACTCGTAGATGGAGCGCAGTCGCTTGGCATGATGGATTTGGACCTGAAACAAATTGGCTGTGATTTTTATACGTCCAGCACACACAAATGGCTGATGGGCCCATTTGAAAATGGAATCTTATACGTCAGCAAAGAGCATGTCGCCCGGTTGTGGCCGAATGTGATCAGTGCAGGCTGGAAAGAGACGGGAGTTACGGTTGATGAAAAACTTTGTGTGCTGGGTCAACGAAATGAGAGTACACCTTATGCTTTACCAGAGACGCTTGAATTTCATCAGACCATCGGCAAGAAGAACATTGAAGACAGGGTGAGGAAGTTGTGTGCTTATTTGAAAGAGCAGATCCAGGCAAAAATTCCACAAGCAACTTTTGTTTCACCGCTTGCGCCTGCCATGAGTGGTGGCATCGTCAGTGTGAGCTTTCCGGGGAAACAATCCTCGGAGATATACCAGAAGCTTTATGATGTTCACGGCATCGCCTGTTCTGCCACGGGTGGCGTTAGGCTTTCACCCCACATCTACAATACCATCAATGATATGGATAAAATCACAGCTGCGCTTATAACATTGGCGACATAAAGTTTGAGAATTATTTATTCTGTTGGGTGTCCGATTGGAAGGTTGGGAGTGCCATTACGTTTCGCGGCGTGTGGGAAGGTAAGCCTTACGAAGACAAGGGGACCATCCTTGAGATGATCAAAGAGAAAACTTTGAAATACAACTATTGGAGCAACTTTTCCGGCGAGAAAGACGAGCCTGCCAACTATAGCAACATCACCTACCGATTATCGGAGAAGGCTGGCAAAACAGAATTCACTTTGATCCAGGATAACTTCAAAACAAAAGAAGCACGAGATCACTCGATGAAGAACTGGAGTATGATCATGGAGACAATTAAGGGTTTGCTGGAGGGATAGGTCCTTCTTTTTGGAGTGTGTACTTAATAATATATAACGGTCTACCTAAATTAAAGCGGGTCTTCACAGCCCTGTCTCGGGTGCCGCGATCTTCGAGTTT
>JAYVRH010000078.1:0-8259 GCA_043776495.1 Cyclobacteriaceae bacterium | reverse complement strand
AAAGGCCCATCCGTGCTCATTCAACTGGAACAGCAAATTGGTAGAATTGACGTTACCATCATCCTTTGTGGAAACCCTCGACGGATCATACGGATCCCATCCCAGATTGCAACCGCCACCTACTGTCGCCTGCATATTGGCATCATCAAAAGTTACCTTTCGTATCTGGTCAAGCTCCAGGTTTATATTTGTGGAGGACTGACCGCTGGCAGGAGAATAGTGATCTGTAAAAACACCGGTGGTAACTGATTGTGCAGCACCCCGCACCCGCAACTGCAACTTATTTTGCGTCGCGTGATTTATTAAATCAATAATATCCTGTTCTAGATGGGGATGATAAATTCCGTTTTGGTCGGGTAAGATCATGATGGTAATTTTAGAAGTAGACTGCTTTATGCTTGAATGGGAAATGAAAAGAATTGGTTAGTCCCCTATCCGTTTAATCCAACGGAGGGAGGCGCGCGCTCCAGTAATCGGTCACAAATATTTTTCCTGGGTCATTTTTCGCGCGAAGATTTTTCCAGTCAGTCCATTTTGGGTAAGCGCGCTCCAGGTAGGTTTTTTTATCAACAACTTCCCAGTCATTGGTAGGCATGTATTTTCCCCAGTGCGGACGGAAATTAATATTCTTCGAAAGAAAAAGATCCCAGAACTGCTGATAGAAGTTCTCTACTTTCGTCTTTCCATTGACCACATCATTATTGTTATTTGCAAACCAGAGTATATCAATCCGGACCACATCCGTTTGGTAGGCAGGGCTCATCCAGAATGCGCTTTTCTTTGCAGCATAGATTTCAACGCAGAAGTCCCCTGTCCTACCGGATCCCGTTCCTGTTTCTCCATCATAGTAATTTTTCAATGTATTCATCACAGTCTGTGTCTGATCAATCGAAATCCAAAGTTCGGTGAACCATACCGGCAGGATTTTGTCACCCATCTGATTGTCCATGGGTAAACCCAGATACCAGTAATCCGAGAAAGGGTGCACCGTGTTGGAATGCGTACCATCAGCATTTTTCTTGAAGCTCCCCACAAAGACGTCGCAGATGGCAGGAAAGATTAAGGGTTTGAAAACTAACTCAATCCTATTTTTTATCTTCGTATACTCCTCAAGGTTCTCCCCCTCCAAAACACCAAGCCATGTGGGCCAATTCCCCATGGCAGAGAAAAGAACGTCTGCGCCGAGCGTTAGCGGAATCGGACTTCCGGCGATATATGGAACTTCCCGATACGGGTTGCGTGTGAAGGCAGTGTTGGGATCCACCTTCAGCTGTGCTGCCTTCCACACTACTGATTTTCTAACTCCCACCTGCGGCCACCAAAACATACGAGAGTAGGGAAAATCATTGTTTTCCGGTCCGAGGAAAGCCTTTAAAGTGGGCTTGTGAGTTTTGGTGCCATCGCCAAACAAATCGATGGCGCAATCATCACAATAGGAGGCTGTTTCGTTTCCAGTGATGTTGTATTGGGCTACACATTGGAAAGTCGCGGAAACCATCACGCCCATCAACCCCATATTTGCCATTCCTACAGCATAAAAGTCATTCGTAGGGTCGTCGGGACCAGGTCGAGTGTAAGTCACCATTTCGGCACCATTGCTTCCGCAAATGATCACATCCACACTGACCAAATGATCTTCAAAGGCATATAGGGTACTTCCTCCAGATGAACCGGTAGCCAGAAATCCGCCCACCGTTTGATGGGTGATTCCCCCGAGATCATTGAATGCCCATTTTTTCTGGTCGATCAAATAGGTTAAGGAATTAGAATAGTCTGATTTTGATCTTCCTGATGGATCAAACGGATCGTAGCCCAGGTGGATTCCTGCCTGAACGGTTACTCTCATATTAGGGATGTCCCATTTAATAATTTGATCCAACATTGAAAGCATTACATAGATGACTTTTCCTTCACCCTCTGCTTCAGCGCCCTCTATCACCGGAAATGAATGGCCTGATCCCCGGACAGAAATTTTTTTATTCTCCGATTTCGCTTCGTTCACCAGTGTCATGACATCTTGGTTGTTTTCAGGAATGCGGTAGGATACACCATTGACTTGGATGGGTGGTAGCATAAGCAAATTGGTTATGTGTTAATTACCATAATTTAAAAGTGAGATACGATTCCTGATGCCTTTAAATATTGAGGGTACATGGGATTGAATCAAGGATGATAAACTTAAGTTTTTATGGACGGAATTGCAAGCCACTTGCATTCATCCCCATATTATCAGATTGGTCAACAAAGACTTTTATGACCAAAAAGAATAAAGCAAAAAATGGTAGAAACGTGACTGGCCTGTCAAAAGGAAAAATCCCCAATGATTGTCTATGCGGGATTTAGTAACTCACACTTTCAATTGCTACTCCGCTAAGGCAAAGTTGTAAAGGTAGCGGTGCCTCCGTAATAGATCTTGCTATAATCGCCATTTGCGGCAAAGCCACGGTAGTAATGTGGCGTGGCGGGTACAAGCTTGTCCTGCTTGATGCTGAATTTTCTTGGGTCGCTGGTGGATCCGAGAATGACCTTATTCTTCGCGGTGGCAATGGTGAGGTCTGTTTGCGTGTCCCATAAGAAGCCGTAATTCACGGGCTTTACCGGACCGATCTCTTTGATCTCTGCTCCCATCACCACACTGGTAGACCCGATTTGCTGCGCTTCTTCCGTCAGTATTTCGGGCGCATCGGCTTCTTTGATCTGGCATGCCGCTAATAAAACAATCCAACTAAGGGCAACCCATTTTTTCATGTTGCAAAGATAAGATTCAGGATCAGGATTCTTTAAATCCGGAAATACCGCCTGAAACGATGAACTTCATCGCCACCGAACCCGAAATATCCAGTGGCTTCACATTCTCCTTTGAAACCAAAAAATGATCCCCCGAAAAAGCATAAGACTGCGGAAAATAGACCACCACCATATCATTCAACCCGATTTCCGACAAGTCGGACTGGGTGATGAAGCCGATGCGATGGATCGTGTTTTCTTTATTGATGGTGACCAGCACCGGTTTGTCGAACTTTCTCTTATCGCCTACAAAAGCAGAAAGGAGGTCTTTGACCGAAGAATAAATAAGTTTCACCAAAGGAATCCGGTTGATGTAATGATCAAACCAATTGGAGAATGATTGAAAGGCAAAGTTGGAGGTGAAATAACCAAAGATGGTGATGGCACTGAGGATGATCGCAAATCCGACGCCGGGATAAGGTAAATCCAATCGACTGTCGAGCCATTGGAATGCCTGGATTATAAAGTAGATGGTCGCCACCAGGGGCACGATGAAGAGGGTGCCGTTAAAAAAATACCGAACAATTTTACCAAATAGCTTTCTCATGAAAAAATTTTACCGCTGAGACGCCGAGAATACATTGATTCTTCCTTGCGTCTCAGCACCTCCGCGGTTAAATGTATTTTTCAACTTAAATATAGGAGACACTAAGACCGCAAAGATAAGTTCAATAAATAAAAAAAGCCTCCTAACCCGGAAGCTTTTTCAATAACTTCAATTCGTTAAAGCGAGAAACCCAGGAAGCTCAAAAATCCAAGTGACATCAAGCCCACCAGGATAAAGGTGATGCCCAATCCCCGCAGTGGAGCAGGCACATTAGAATACTTCATTTTCTCACGAACACCCGCCAATGCTACAATGGCCAGCATCCAACCGATGCCAGAACCCAGTCCAAATACCGTTGCTTCCCCCAGATTATATGGTCGCCCCACCATGAAGAGTGCGGCGCCCAGTACAGAACAATTCACCGCGATCAAGGGAAGGAAAATTCCAAGTGTGCCATACAAGGCAGGAGAAAATTTCTCGACCGCCATCTCCGTTAATTGTGTGACGGCGGCAATGACCGAGATGAATACGATAAACTGAAGGAAGCTAATGTCGATGGTGGCAAAATCTTCCCCCAGCCAGGCAAGTGATCCGGCTGTGAGCACATAATTCTGAATTAGCCAATTGATGGGCACTGTAATTCCGATCACGAAGATCACGGCAATGCCCAGGCCAAAGGCAGTGTTTACTTTCTTGGAGATGGCCAGGAAAGAGCACATGCCAAGAAAGTAAGCAAAAATCATATTGTCGATAAAGATCGACCGGACTCCTATGTTTACTAAGTTTTCCATATTCTGTCAGTTAATGTGACACACGATAACCGTTCATTGACCGTTGCACCCAAATAATAATTCCCAGAAGGATACAAGCTCCTGCCGGCAAGAGCAGCAGCCCATTACCTTGATAAGGAATCCCCAGAGAGGCAAAAACTTTGAAACCGAAGATGGAGCCAGCACCCAAAAGTTCACGCACAAACGCCATCATCATCAGGATCATTCCATAGCCTAACCCATTTCCCAATCCATCCAAAAAGGAAGGCCAGGGTTTGTTGCCCATCGCAAACGCCTCAAGGCGGCCCATCACAATACAGTTGGTGATAATCAATCCAACAAAAACAGAAAGTTGCTTCGACACATCATACACATAAGCCTTCAGTAGCTGGTCTACCATGATCACCCACAACGACACGATGGCCAGTTGTACGATGATGCGAATCCTTGACGGAATCGTATTTCTCAGGGCCGAGATGGCTACATTTGAACAAGCCGTCACAATCGTAAGACCCAGCGACATCACAAATGCCGGTTTCATCTGGGTGGTTACTGCCAGGGCTGAACAAACTCCGAGAATCTGGACGGTCACAGGGTTATCAATGTCCAATGGATTCGAAATCAGTTTCTTATTCTTTTTTGAAAAAAGCGGTTCCGCCTTCTTCACTTTTACTTCTTCCACAACGGCTGCTTCTGTACTCATAATGCTGCTTGTTTATTTGCCTCCACATTCTTCTTCAAATACTTTTCATAACATGCCAGGTAGTCTTTCAGCATGTTGTTCACACCCTTGCCGGTCAGTGTTGCCCCAGACATTCCATCCACTTTGTGTGCATTGCTTGAATAGTCCTTCCCTTCGCCTTTTTGCATGATGATGGACGCCAAAGACCCGTTGTCAAAAATCGATTTTCCTTTGAACCGTTCCTGGACTTCTTCCGATTCAATGCGCGCGCCTAGTCCCGGTGTTTCTCCGGCGTGTTGGAACTTGACACCTTGTACCGTATTGAAATCAGACTTCACTGCCACGAAGCCCCAGATGTTGTTCCAAAGTCCATAGCCATATACAGGCATCACGGCATACTCCACTTTATTTGAATCATTGCGGAATTCGTACACAGGGAGAAGCCTTTCCTGCGGTGCTTTTTTATATTCCACCGCTACCTTGACTTGCTCAGGCTTCAATCCTTCCTTCACATTTCCATCGAAGTCAATGACAAATCCCCTGACTTTCTTCAAATAAATTGAATCGATGTTATCCTCTTCTTTTAAGGTGAGAACAGAAGACAAAATATTCTCCTTCTGTTCCATGGCAATGTTTGCATCCTGTTTGTCTTTCAAACTGACCGCTGCAAATGCAAGCAATCCACCGCACACTACCGTAATGGCGGCGGAGTATAAAATGATGTAGGTATTAGACTGTCGCACGTTGTAATCTTCTTTTTTTGTTTGCTGCTACTACAAAATAATCGATCAGCGGGGCGAATACGTTCATCAACAATATCGCCAGCATAATCCCTTCCGGATAAGCCGGATTAAATACCCTGATCAAAACGGTGAAGATACCTATCAAAAAACCGTAAATCCATTTTCCCCGCTCTGTCTGTGCGGCCGTTACCGGATCCGTTGCCATGAAGACCGCTCCAAATGCCAATCCACCGATTACAAGGTGATAATGAGCTGGCATCTGTGTAAAAGGTGAAGTACCAACGGCGTTGAGAAAAAGCCCCATGGCAAATGCACCTGCAAATACGCTGATGATAATCTTCCAGCTGCCAACGCCCGTGATGATGAGGATCGCAGCTCCAATAAGGCACATGAGTGTTGACGTTTCCCCAATGCACCCGGGCATCACCCCGAGGAACATATTCCAGAAATTATAAATTCCATCGGCCCAGCCAGCCCCAAAAGAATTCAAGTCAGTCACCACATTCCCTGTGGATTGAGCCGCCAATGCCAGCGGAGTAGCGCCGGAATAACCCGATACTGTTTTGGCCCCCTCTCCGAGGTAGGTCCAAACCTCACCAGAGATCTGGGAAGGATAGGCAAAGTATAAGAATGCCCGGGCCATCAATGCCACATTCAACACGTTCATGCCAGTTCCTCCAAAGGCTTCCTTTCCGATGATTACTGCAAATGCGGTAGCGATGGCCACCTGCCAAAGTGGAATGCCGGCCGGCATGACAAGCGGAATCAGCATGCCCGACACGAGGAATCCTTCGTTTACAGGATGCTTGCGAATCGTAGAAAAAACAAATTCAATTCCGAGACCCACGCCATACGATACAACAATAATGGGAACGGTTTTTACCAGCCCAATCCAAAATTTCTCTTGAAGTGTAGCTGCCTGACCAAGAGACAGAAAATGCTGATGGCCTACATTCCACATTCCAAAAACCAAACAAGGAAGCATGGCAATGATGACCGTCATCATGAGCCTCTTCATGTCAACAGCATCTCTTACTTGTACCCCTTTTGCATCGGTGGTTGTATTGGGAACAAACAAGAACGTATCAAATGCTTCGTAGGCGAAATAGAACTTCTCCAATTTCCCACCCTTCTCAAAATTGTGCTTGACTAAGTCAAGCTGTTTCCTCAAAAACTTCATATCCATTTAACTCAATCGTAGCAATTCAAGTCCATCACGAAGTATTTCCTGCACATTATGTTTAGAGACGTCCACGAATTCGCAGAGTGCAAGGTCCTCTTCAATTACTTCATATATCCCCAGCGCTTCCATTTCGTCAATGTCTTCTGCCAATACGCTTTTTATCAAGTGCATAGGCAGAATATCCATGGGTAATACTTTTTCAAATACACCAGACTGCACAAAGGCACGGGGTTCACCGTGCGTGTTGGTATCTAATTTAAACTCTTTGCCAGGCGAGAGGAATGACATCAATCCGAAAGCACGGTGAAAACTGAGTTTATTTGCCCCCGGGGTAATCCATCCGATGAATTCATAATGGTTGCCTTCCGGCAAGACTGTCAATTGCAGGTCGTGAAAACCAAGGTGGCCTTCCTTGCCAATATTTGTTCCTGTAAGGGGATTGCCCGAAATGACTCTTACATTTTCGCTGTTAAGATTATTTGCAATCAATTTTTTTATCGATGCCCCGGCGACGGTCTTATAATATTGAGGAGTCTTCACTTCGGAACCCACCACGGCGATGATTTTTGATGCATCGTAGACTCCGTTGAGGAACAGTTTGCCGATTTGAATTACACCGAAAGGATTGATTGTCCATACAATGTCACCCTTATTGATAGGATCGATGTGATGAATCTGAACCCCAACACAACAGGCAGGATGAGGGCCAGAGAATTTATTTACTTCAGCTCCCTTCACCTGAGAGAATACAGTCGAAATTTCACTGGTGGTGTGAATATTTACATGGACTACTCCGGGAGTCAATTTTTTAAGAATATCAACACCTACCTGGAAGAATTGGTCCTGACCTTTGAATAAGATGCTGTAATCAGGCGCGAGGGGGTGCGTATCAAACGACGATATATGGATGGCCTTAGGTGTGTAAGCTGGGTCTGCGACGGTCCCAAATGGTCTTTGCACCAAATTAGGCCAAACTCCGGCCAGCAGAAGCCGGGATTTGATGTCTTCGGCAGAAAGGTGTGCGATTTCTGAAACCGTATGTTTTCCGAAACTTTCGTATTCACTTTTCTTGTCAGCCAGGATCTTGATTTCAAGCAAGGATCGCTTTTCACCTCGTTTGACTTCCACTACCTCGCCACTAACAGGGGATGTGAATTTGATACGCTCCAATTTCTTGTCATGAAAGAGCACACTGCCAGCCTTTACGCTGTCTCCCTCCTTGACAACAACCTTTGGTATGTATAGCCCATGAAAGTCGGTGGGCTTGATGCAAACCGTTTCAGCAGGTTCAGTTTCTGCTATTTTCGGAAATGCTTTCCCGGAGAGATTAATAGTAAATCCTTTCTTAAGACGAATAAATTTACCCATGAGATTTGAATGACAACTAAAAGATTTATAATTGGGCAAAATTAGCAATAATCCACACCCTACAAGTGATTTTACGGGTTTTGTTGGATGTTTTTAGGTTAAGAGGCAGGCCCTTATTTTTTCCTTTCCAACATGCGCCCGAGCGCCAATCGTATCACCTCATCCACCTCTTCACCGAT
>JAYVRH010000077.1:0-2513 GCA_043776495.1 Cyclobacteriaceae bacterium | reverse complement strand
GGTATACGATTCAATTTCCCAATGGAGAAAAGGAGGCTGCTCCCTATGCCCCCGCTGGTTGGGATAATTATATACAGGCCAATTATGAAGGCATCGGTGGAATCACCAGCTATGATTCCTATGGCATGCCGACCAGCATTCACTATGAACCCAAAGACCGGATCATCCTAACAGAAGATATTATTTGGGCAGAAGCCTCCATCACAGACCTGATCCACCTTCCCATTGCAAAAGGAAACAGCAAGAACCCTTTAAAAGAAATAAACAGTTTTATTCTTACTGAATCCGCGGCACGCGAATTATTTGGTGACGAAGACCCCATCAATAAATCCATTGTCGTTTCTCATCAATATGCCACACAGCAAAAGAAAGTTGACATGATCGTCACCGCAGTGATGAAAGATTTGCCCTCCAACTCTCACGTGAATCCCAAATACATTGCCAACATCCTTGCCCTAAAACCTTTTAACCCAAACCTCGAAACTCTCCTCAATACTTCCATGGGTGATGGCAACAACCAGTATTTTACTCAATCCTATTTTGTTTGCCCCGATGAACATAAGATTGCAATTATCCGGGATGACTTGCAAAAACGAGCCAATGAAATGATCTCCAAAAATCACTGGGACTTTAAGTTCACCCCAGTGATCCGAAAGATCACTGATATTCATTTCGATCAAGAGATGGATTGGACCATCGATCACAAGACGGCCGACAAGAAATATATCTATGTTTTCATCACGATTGCCATTTTGATTCTATTGGTCGCTGGCATCAACTACATCAACCTTTCAACTGCAAAGTCAGCGAGCCGTGCCCGTGAAATTGGTTTGCGTAAAACTTTTGGGGGCGTCCGGAGTCAATTATTTTTTCAGTTTATGCTGGAGTCTTTTGTACTGGTATTGTTGTCCTCGCTCATCGCCATCCTGTTGGTAATATTCTTTACTCCCCAATTTAACCAGCTTAC
Organism: Cyclobacteriaceae bacterium; assembly: GCA_043776495.1. Taxonomy (GTDB): domain Bacteria; phylum Bacteroidota; class Bacteroidia; order Cytophagales; family Cyclobacteriaceae; genus ELB16-189. The sequence goes on along the minus strand of JAYVRH010000077.1, from coordinate 1,546 downwards.
AGGAAAGACTTTCGACTTGCATTCTATCTTGAACGGGCCGATGCTATTGATTATCGGCGGTGTAATTATCTTTGTTACATTACTCGCTGGCACTTACCCTGCGGTCTTTGTATCAAGTTTTGAGCCTGCGGTTGTATTGAAAGGAAAGTTTGCCTTCGGCAGGGGGTCTAACATTTTTCGTCAGTTTCTCACCACGCTTCAGTTTGTGGTAGCCGTTACCCTCCTCACTGGCACTGTGATCATCGTAAGGCAAATGGATCTGTTGAAAAACTCTAAATTGAATGAGGCGGGCAATCAAATTGTATCCATTCGTTTTGGCGGATTTGCCGGGCCCACACCAAATGAGAAATACCTCACCTTCAAAAATGCAGTACTTCAAGATCCTGAGATAGAAAAGATGACGCTGGCCAATCACTTGCCGCGTTTGGATTTTTTTGGACCCATCAACATGGAGATGCAGTTCCCCGAAATCAATGAAGACAAGCATGAATGGTTTCAGTTAAACGGGGATTACGATTTTCCAAAGACATTTGATCTCAAAATCATTGCTGGCCGGGATTTCGATCCTAAGAATGTAGCCGACTCAAGTTCAATTCTATTAAATCAATCGGCAGTGGATGCACTTCATCTCACCGCACAGGAAGTGATTGGAAAAACAGTGATGCGTCCAGACTACGTCATGGGTTACTCAAGAAGAGACACGACCAAAGTTCCAGTAACCGGGTTGGTGATTGGCGTGGTGGAGGATTTTCCATACCGCTCCATGCACAAAAAAATTGAGCCTCTTGCCATTTCAGCCAAACCACATACCGTCGACCGGATCATTCACGTTCGTCTGCCTGCTGGAAAGATGTCTGAAAAAATTCAGGTCTTAGAGGCTTCCTGGAAGCAAGTGTTTCCGGGATTCGGATTTGATTACTGGTTCATCAATGAAGAATTTGGCAGGATGTATGAAAATGAAACCAAGGTGGCAGGACTCACAGAAAACTTTTCGTGGCTTGCCATCCTCATCACTTGTGTTGGATTGTATGGCCTTGCCTCTTTTATGTCACAACAACGCACAAAGGAAATCGGAATTCGTAAAACCATGGGTGCCAGCAATTTTCAGATTCTGTTTTTGTTGCTGAGTGTTTTTGGAAAGTTGCTGTTGATCGCCTGTGTGATCGCCATTCCCATTTCATATTTCCTATCAAGTCAATGGCTGGAAGGTTTTGTCTATCGAACAAATTTATCTCTGCTCGTTTTTGGCGGCGCGATTGGATTGATTGTAGTAATCACGTTGATTACGGTTGGATATGAATCTCTGAAAGCTTCCATGTCCAATCCCGTGAAGGCGTTGAGGCATGAGTGAGTAGTTCTTGGTTGATTGTTGTTGGTTGTTCGATCTTTACTACTCAATTAGTCGTGCTGGTAGCGCGTTGTCACTGCACGTAATTCTCTATTGACTCTAGGGCTCAAATTGAACTAGCTAATACCTTCCTTCCATTATATTTTGTTCACACTGGTACGCGTTAGAACACACGGCGCCATTCCTTGGAATAGGCGC
>JAYVRH010000076.1:0-2521 GCA_043776495.1 Cyclobacteriaceae bacterium | reverse complement strand
CCATTGAGATACCGCAACATTCCAACATCTACGGTAACAGCTTTGGTCAATCCCTTGAAATTTCCAAGGGCACTCTTACGCAGGAGTGAATTGTGAATATACATGTTCCTGGCACTCCCGATCCCTTGTGTTTCGGTGGCAAAATGATTGTGCCAGAAGAATGTCATTTTCTCTCCGATGTTCAACTTCTCATCCAGCATCAGTGAAACCCACCATGCCTTAAAAGAGTATTGTCTCTGAAAGTTGATGGTTCCATCGCCATATTCAGCGTTCACCCATGTTTGATCTGGTAATACACCCGTCGTATCCTTTGTGACAGCATTGTAATTATTAAGTGGAGGATCGGGAGGCGCAGCAGGAATAGAATCAATTAACAAATCGACTGCCTTGCCAGGATTGAGTGCGAGTAGGGTAGTGATGTCTGCGTTCTTAAGTCCAAACGTCGTTCTCCTAAGCAAATGAATTACCTCTGTACGGGTCCAAGGACCGGCGTAAGGTGCAAGCGTAGAACTTGTTCTTTCGGTGCTGAAGGGAAGCTGTTTGTTAGAGTACTGTTGAAATACTTTGTCGGCCTTATCATCATAAAGGGGCACTGAAATCGTGTCGGAAGACAGGAGTGGATTTCTTTTCTCTTTTTTCCCCATAAGGCTAAAGACAGTTAACCAAATTTAGCTAAAAATATAAAAAAGGAGAAAGGCCTCTAGCGGGACAGGGAGGCTCATTTGCTCGCGGATTTTAACCTTAGGTCGATTCGTGGAGATTCTACGATCACATTTAGACGCACCCGCTACAAGACCGTGACCACTATGAATATTTATTGTGCCGCAGGCAGCATATTTCGAATGGCGCTAATTTTCCAACCGTTTTTCTGATCTACGACGATAAACGTGCTCCACATTTTTCTAAGCGAGCCATCTGCATTCTGTATTTCATACCTGGCATCCACGATGCCACACGCTGCATTGAGAAACCTGATTTTTTCAATTTTCAGTGTTCGGGCGCCGGGGCTGCCGGCTGAACTACGCATCATACCTGTGGTAGATTCTTTTAATCCACTCCTCCATTCACCAGAAGAGACCAGTTGATCGATGTCGGTTGTAAGTATACTTTTAAGTAAAACGGTGTCCCGTTTTTCTCTGGCTTGTGAGTATTGATCAATCAGGGAATAAATAGCTTGTGATTGATTGTCATCGGTCTTGACCTGTGCATAGATGAATGAAGTTGCTACTAAGTTGAACAGGATGAGAAAGGAAATATTTTTCATGTGATGATTTTTTTTAGGTCAATATGGATTAAAAAAATTAACCGCGGAGAACCTAAGACGCAGAGAAGAATTTATGCATTCTCGGCGTCTCAGCGCCTCCGCGGTTAAATCATTTAAACATAGGAGAACGCTAAGGTCGTAGAGAAAATTGAGAATAAATTACCTTTGATTGACTTTGATTATTTTTTTAAAATAAGTTTCTGCGCCTGCTTCTGCGCATTAAGAGCCAACTCTGTAGCAAGAAAACAATGCTCCTGTGACATGGCGGTTTCAGTTCGGTTCAGGATATCGTTGACAAGCTGTTGCCCATAAGGGAGGGGCTCCTGGGCACAATCCATGTAACGGGTTTCTTTTTTATCAACCAGGAATAAATGGTTGCCACCCGGATGGCCGGCGATGTCTACATTCTTTCTAAGCTCAATGTAACCGTCCGTTCCAAGGATGGTCAGCCTCCCATCACCCCAGGTATTGAGTCCATCTGGAGTAAACCAATCTACACGGATATATCCAGTGCCGCCATTGCCTCTTACGGTAACATCACCAAAATCTTCAAACTGTGGATATTGCGGGTAATGAACATTGCCGACCTGTGAGGAGACAACTTCAGCCTGTTGGGAGCCCGTGAAAAACAGAAACTGATCAAATTGATGCGAACCTATGTCGCAGATAATCCCACCATATTTTGCTTTGTCAAAAAACCATTCCGGCCTTGTTGCCAGATTGATGCGGTGCGGACCAAGGCCAATGGTCTGAATGACCTGGCCAATGGCTCCGGCTTTCACAAGTTCGCCAGCTTTTACCGTCGCCCTGTTCTCAAATCGTTCGCTGTACATGATGGAGTAGATCCGCTTCGTCTCCTTTTGAACGCGTCTTACTTCAGCCAGTTGGTCAAGCGTGGTAATGCCGGGTTTATCAACCATGAAGTCTTTGCCATGCTTCATGGCCTGAATGCCAAGTGGAGCACGGTCAACCGGTATCGAGGCACTGACAATTAATTGAATGGAGTTATCCTCCAATATTTCTTTTTCACTTTTTGCAAGTTTTGCCTGAGGATAACGCTTGGCGAAGGCATCCGACAGGTCCATCTCTTTCGCGAAGAAAGCGACAAGCTGTCCTCCACCCCGGATTACGGATTCAACCTGACTATACATATGTCCATGATTTAGTCCAATGGCCGAAAACCGGATGGAGGGGGATTGTGACAAATTTGACTTTGGGTCGGTGAAATACTCCGTTGGTCTTGATTTGTTTGAAGCG
>JAYVRH010000075.1:0-8299 GCA_043776495.1 Cyclobacteriaceae bacterium | reverse complement strand
GAGTTCCTACGCAGCGCTTGACATAATTGTTTTTAAGATCAACCGGATAGTCGATTCCATCACTTAAAGCTTTTGGAGGTACATTAAATACAACCACGTCTCCTCTTTTCACTTCGCTTATTCCAGGAAAGCGATAGGTGGGTAATTGTATCCATGAAGAGTAAGAGGGGATATTGGTTCCCCAGATTTTCTGATGCGTCAATGGAATTTGCAAGGGAGTTCTGGGCGTTTGGGCACCGTAGTGAAATTTACTGACGAAAAGATAGTCGCCTACCAGGAGCGAGTTTTCCATGGAAGGGGTGGGGATTACAAATGCTTGAACCGTTGACCACCGAATGAGTGTTGCTGCAACAACGGCAAATGCAATTGAATTAGCCCACTCCCGAACAAGGGACTGAGGTTTTTTAGCGTTGCTTTTTTCCCAGAATTTCCAATTCATGATAATGGCGGGTTTGAAGTGTTTTTTAACGCAAGATTGTGAATGAGGTTTTATTTCTACTGCAAATTATTTCCAGATGGATATTCCTCATTGGTCACAGCCTCCAGCCAGGAGGTTTCCTGTCCTTTATCTGAAAGCAGTTGTATGGCGATGTGGGAAAAAATACGATCGTGAGCAGCCCCATGCCAATGAATTTCGTTTGCCAGGATGGTCACCACATCTCCTGGCAGAAGGGAATGTATGGCCTCGCCCTTCTTTTGAACATATCCTTTGCCTTCGGTGACGATCAGGATTTGTCCTACCAGGTGAGTATGCCAATGATTGCGTGAGCCTGGTTCAAAAGTAACCCTGACGGCATTGCAGGGGATGCCATCATTTTTCACAAGAGAGGTGATCCAGGCTGTGCCAGTAAAGTATTCGGCGGGTACAGGTTTGGCTTGTAGGGTGACGGCGTTCTTTATTATCATGATGTGGTAGTTAATGTTACGTTACAAATAGCTTAATCGCTTTACGTCTACGGCAAACTCATGTCTTATAGCTTCAATCGGCATTACTAAAGTTAATAAATCTTAATCCTACTTGTCATCTTTATTCAAGCCTGATCCAATATATAACTCTAATGTTCGACCCCGCTGGGGTCGTAAATTTATTTTAGGACGACATACTATAAACATTTGACTCCCTTCGGAGTCAGCAAGCAGCGGCCAAACAATCCTGAAGGGATTAAACGTTTATAGAACGGATATGCGACCATCTCCAGTCGACCCTGAAGGGTGTCGAACCATTACAGGTCAATTTCGTTTGTAGGAAACATGACAAGTAAGATTAATCTTCAGAGCTTAACGGCTATAATTCAGCGCGCTTTATTTTGATTTCTCTCCGCCTATTTCCAGCTTTACTTTTCAAAACAATTGCGTGCAAGGCTCCGAAATAATTACCCAGTATTTTCCTCCCTTATCCCAGGAACAAAAACATCAGTTTGGTCTCCTCGGTCCACTCTATAAAGATTGGAATGAGAAGATTAATGTAATCTCCCGTAAGGATATCGATAATTTATATGTCAATCATGTGCTGCATTCGCTCGGCATTGCGAAGATAATTTCTTTTCTACCTGACGCAGAAGTATTGGACGTTGGAACAGGAGGGGGGTTCCCAGGAATTCCGTTGGCAATCCTTTTCCCTGAAGCGAAATTTCACCTCGTAGATTCGATTGGCAAAAAGATTTCGGTAGTAAAAGAAGTGAGTCATGCGCTGGGATTGAAAAACGTCACCTCTGAGCAAATTCGCGGTGAACAGTTGAAACAGAAATATGATTTTATTGTGAGCCGCGCTGTGACCCAGATGAAAGAATTTTATGGTTGGGTCGAGAACAAAGTGAAAAAGGAATCCCTTCATTCCATGGATAATGGAATACTGTATTTGAAAGGAGGCGACCTTGATGAGGAATTGAGTGAGCTTCGGAAGCCTTACAGTCTCTACGAGCTTCAAAGGTTCTTTAAGGAAGAATATTTTAAAACTAAAAAGGTGGTTTACATGCCTCTATGAAGCCTTTTGGAGGCTGTAAATGGGGTATTTTGGAAATTACCATTCGAATTTCACTGGTATTTTTTGTATCCTTGTGGCGATGAGAAAATTTCTCGCTGTCTTTTTCCTCTCTATTGTCCTGCTCAACACTGCAGGATACTATCTATTTTTTGAGGGGTTGCAGTATCACAATTCCATTACATGGTCTTTTGATGAAGATGATTCGAACGGCCAGGAAGTGATCGTTAAGATTCCGATGAATGTGCCCTATTTTTCTCAGGAGAGGGATTGGGAAAAGGCTGAAGGACAATTTGAATATCAGGGTGAAATCTATCGGATCGTAAGACAGAAGCTAACCCTGGATGCCATCTATATTGGTTGTGTGAAAGACAAAGAGGGTAAACTCATACAGCAGCAATTGGCCGACTTTGCAAAGACTTTCACAGATAAGGAAGGAGATTCAAAACAAAGCGTGAAATCGTTTCCGGGATTTATCAAAGAATACCTGTCGAATGCTGTGGCTGTTAAGTCTTTAGTAGCAGGTTGGTCTTCGATGGTATATCATTCCATTCCACCGCAGTCACTTGTTCCATCATTTTTTGCTTCGATCGTTCATCCTCCCGAACGCATCGGTTAATTTCTGAACATCTTTTGTCATTACTGTTTTTTAGAAAACAGCATTATACGGATGTTCTGATGTCGGATTAATTCCGGCCCCTCTTCACTTTTATTTTTTAACACAATTGATAACACAGGCATGTGTCGACTAAATTATTTTAAACATGAAGCAATTTTACTTTTTCATTTTTTCACTTTTAGCGTTCAACTCAAACGCGCAATCAACGACCGACGGTCTGATGATGCCGAAGGGAAGTTTCTGTACAGGATTTCTCTACACCCATGATCAATGGAAGAATTACTGGGAAGGTGGATTAAAACGCGATAATCAGAATATCGGCACCATCACGACCACGAGCATCACCTGGATGGGCAATTATGGGGTAAGCGACAGGCTTAACATTATTGCAATGGTACCCTATGTGAAAACAAAAGCCAGCAGTGGAACCTTGACCGGCCTTGAAGGAATTCAGGATTTATCGGTCTCCGGCAAATACAGGCTTTTGGCAAAAAATTTTGGTGCGAGCGGTTTGCGTGCATTTGCCGTGGGTACAGTATCTACTCCCCTTACAAACTACACACCTGACTACCTGCCACTCTCCATCGGAATGGCTTCCACCAACTTCTCAGCGAGGTTAACTGGAAACTATCACCTGGAAAGCGGCTGGTATGTAAATGTCTCGGGTGCTTATACCATGAGGACTAATGTCAAGCTTGACAGGCCTTCCTATTACAGCGATGGATCCATCTACTTTACGAATGAGGTGGACATGCCCAATACTTTTGACTTCTCAACGATGTTGGGTTACTACAAAAATGGTGTTCAGGCAGAATTATACTATTCACAGCAGAATACATTGGGAGGAGGTGACATTCGCCGGCAAGACATGCCATTTGTTTCCAACCGCATGAATTTTTCTAAAGCGGGTGCCCTCCTCATGTACTATTTACCCAGGCCAAAAAATCTTGCTGTACGTGCTTCAGTGAGCTATACAGTCGCCGGGCGTAATGTAGGTGAGGCAACTACCCTGATGGGTGGGCTACTCTACACGTTCCATTTTTCTTCTAAAAACGAAATTATTCCTCAGCCATGAAAACATCATTTTATTTAATCACCATCTTGTTTTTCTTCGCTCTCATTTTATTTCCTATGAGTTGCAAAGAAATCGACGGCACCGAGAAGCTGACAACGCAGGCTCCGCTGAATATCGATGCAAACGCCGGAGCATGGAAACCCGTTTTACTGAATCCAATAAATCAAATTGCAGTGGCAATACCCGCAGCCACGACTTCAGATGCTTACAAGGCGGAGCTGGCTTCGATCAAGGACATTCAAAGTAAATTGACGACTGCGCAACGAACCACGATTGAATACTGGGGCGCTGGCGGTATCCTTCGATGGAATGAGATTTTTCGTGAGTTGGTAGCGCGTTACAATCTACCACCTGCACCCAATGCGGATGGTAGTTATCCAATACCGGATTCAGAAAATCCTTTCGCGGATCCAGCATTTCCATTCTCAAATCCTCCTTATGCCGCCCGTGCATACAGCTATGTATCGGCAGCCCAATACGACGCTTTGAAAGCGGCCTGGTATTACAAATATTTACCCACCCACAATCGTCCAGCTCCATACAAAGTTGATAACGCGATCCAGCCATTGATGCCGGTCACGGATTTGCCGGCATATCCATCTGAAGAGGCGGTCATGTCAGGTGCCGCAGCCGACATGATGAAAGCACTCTTTCCTGCTGCAGTAGAGGAGATCACAAGGAAAGCAGGGGAGCAACGCAATGCAGCATTGTGGGCTGGCAAAGCTACTGCCAGTGATATTTCTGCCGGGCTTGCGCTTGGAAAAGCAGTAGCCGCGATCTTTATTACCCGTGCTGGTGGCGATGGAATGAAAAATGCAATTGGAAATAATACCCAATGGGACGCATTAAAACTCAATGCGACTTCCCGCGGCGACATCGCCTGGTTGAGCCAGGATTTGCCGCCCAGACCTCCCATGTTGCCATTCTTTGGAAATGTAAAATGCTGGAGCATGACGCCGCAAAATGTGATTGACGCACGACCGGCTGCGCCGCCGCTGGCAGGATCATCAGAAATGACAGGGGAATTGGAAGAAGTGAAATATTATGCCAGCAGTGTAACACGCGAGCGCATCGCCATCGTTCATAAGTGGGCCGATGGTGTCGGTACCTATACTCCTCCCGGCCATTGGAATGACATTGCTGCAGAATATATCAACAATGCCCGCTTTAGTGAAGTGCGCGCCGCCCGTGCATTCGCCTTGCTGAATATGGCCCTGCACGATGCCGGGGTTTCCTGCTGGGATACAAAATATTTTTATTTCAATGCACGTCCGACGCAATTAGATCCTTCTATCAAAACGAACACAGGCCTGCCGAATTTTCCATCCTATGTATCGGGTCATTCCACTTTTTCTGCCTCGGCGGCCACGGTATTAGGTTACTTGTTTCCACAAAATTCGGCTGACTTCAAGGCGATGGCTGAGGAGGCCGCCATGTCCAGATTATACGGCGCCCTACATTATCGCAAAGACAATAATGCGGGGTTAGACCTTGGCAATCGTGTTGGAACTTACACCTTGACCTTTGCAACAAATGACGGAGCAGGAAACTGATTTAAAAAAAATTATCCCTGCCAATTCAGACGCCGCTTACCTGTAACGATCGGGAATGTAACCGACCTTGGAACCATTCTGATTAATAAATAAAAAATATTGTGGTGAGTTATTGGTGCGAAGGAAGCATTGAAATATGCTTCCTTTTTTATTTCGGCTCTTTACGGTTACTCTTACCCATCTTGGATTGTCCTGAATAAAAATCCAAAGTGTAAGCCATTGTAAGGCTCAGTACTTTGAAGTTGGCAAGCAGGTTGTCGTCAAAACCAAGAACGTTAATACTCTCGGGGGTCACACTGTTCTTGTTGCCGAGGTAGGTATGGCCGTACATAAACCTCAACTCGACCATGACTTGTTGTCCTTTGAGTGTACCGACGTTTGTCCCCAACCCTATATCCATTCCAAATAGCCAGCGGTTGACATCATAATAATACATCTTGTCGTATTCTCTTTTGGATTCGGAATCAAAGATAATTGAGTAAGGTTGTGGCAGGCCGGGTGACTCAAGATTGCCTTTTCCATTGAGCCAGTATTTTATATTAGGACCAATATTAAAATACCAATTGGATGGAATATCTTTCAAGACTTTAAGTTTGAAAGATCTCCGCAACAACATTGAGAAATCAAGAAAATTGTAGGTAGCGGTATTGGTCCAGCTATGATCGTTGAAATGTACTTTCCGACCCATCCTTGAAAATCCAAATTCACTTTGAAAAGAATAATCCTTTTTTAATGAAAAATTAACCAGCCCAGACGCATTGAACCCAACGGTAGGTGAGGGAGAGAATTCATCTTGAAGATCGGAATCTCCATAGGCAGTCCATGCTGTAAGTGCGCCGGCTTTGATTCCCAGAAAAAAGCGCTGTGTGTTGGGAACCCTGTATACTTTTTGAGCAAATGCTGACTCACTACCCGCCACGATCAATGCAAAAAAAATTAAACAGTTGATAATTTTCACTTAGTTGATCCTTAGCCCGTCAAAGTTAATTATTTTATGAATGAATAAAGTTGTCAGTAGATCAGACCACGATTTTAATGCGTCTTCGGGTGGCTGGGCGACCCACAGGGGTACTACTTGTTGCAAATATGAATTGGAAGCCTTTCTTCATCTAAGTACATTAACTGTTTGGAAGCTATAATAATTAGTTATTCTCGTCAAATGTAGGTTACTGAATGGGGCTCACCACCATTAATTTTCAACTAAAGGTCACCGGGTGAAAATCAGGTGACAAAGAACGATCCCGCGGCAGTTGAAAATAATGGAGAAGATCGAAAAACCTTGTAATTTGCATCAAACGCTGCTTTATATGAGGTATTCACTGTTGACTGCATTAGTATTATGTGTTGGGCTGGCGGCCTTTTCTCAGGATATTACAAATCAGACTCAGTTTTTTTTTAATCCCTACACCCTCAATTCATCCTATGCCGGCACAGAAGGGAGGCCGGCATTCTTCCTCAGTTATCGTAAACAATGGACGGGTGTGACCGGAGCTCCGACAATCAGCAACTTTTCATTTCACAATACTTCCAAAGGAAAGTTGAATTATGGTTTGAATTTTAATAGTGATGCCCGTGGTATTGTCAGTACCACCTCAGCCATGGTAACGATAGGATACACCTTGCCGATTGATGAGAATACGACCCTCCGCTTTGGCCTTTCCGGAGGGATCGGTTTCAATGGTGTCGATGTGGCCAAGCTCGGCAGTTTTACTGACAAAATTCTTCCTTCAATACTTAACAGAAATTCTTTTTTGATGGGGAATGCCGGAGTATCTGTGCACCGCAAGACTTTTCATGGAGGCATTTCTCTCCCCAACCTCTTTCAACCTGTGTACGTAAGTTCGGATCCGTTCTCCGTCACTACGCTTAGACCTTTTCAATCTGCGATTATCCATGTCAGCAACCGTTTTTATTTTGACAAGGACAAAAATGTATTTGAACCTTATCTGATGTATCGCCTCAACGGCAGTGGACTCCCATCCCAACTGGAGGCGGCGGCCCTGTTGCACCTGCAGCATTTTGTATGGGTGGGAGCATCCTATCGCCAGAATTTCGGTATTTCAGCACTTGGAGGCATTAAAATCAAAAACCAATTTGCCATCGGTTTTTCATACAGCGTGAAGAACACTGGTATTAATGAGTTGAACAGTCCAACTTATGAATTGCAATTGGGCTACCTGACAGGCTTTAAGAAGAAAGATGCGTTCGCTTATTCTTTTGTCAGCACGGAAAAGGAGAAAGTTCATAAGAAGACGCCCAAGGAGATAGCAGAAGAAAAGAAAAAAAACCAGGCAGAAATTGCCCGTAAGCAACAAGAAGAAAAGAATAAGGTTACGCCGGTCTCAAGGAAAGAGGCGGAGGATAAGAAGGCACTGGCCCTTAAGCAGGAGGAAGAAAGAAAGCAGAAGGAGTTGGCCCTTGCCATGAAAGCAGAGGAAGACAAGAAATTAAAGCAGATGCAAGAACAGGATAGACTGATTGCCGATGAGAAAGCTCATGCCATCAAGTTTCCGGTGGACTCTACCCATCACGATGATTTACAGCAGTTGAAACGCATTGCGGACCATGCTGAGGACCCTAATGCGGAACATGGACTCGACTCTGATCAGCACGGTAATCATGAGCGCCATGAAATTGTAATTCGGGGCGGTCATCATGAAGAGCTTGATTTGGGAGATTTTGTGATTACGGGTTCGTTTATGAAGCGGGAGAATGCAGCCCGATATGATGCCGACCTAACAAAATTGGGGTTTACCGCTGATTTCGCCTATTTATCGAGCCATGCCAAATGGTATGTTTACATTTACCATGGAACCGATATTAATATAGCAAGGTCAGAACGGGATAAATACCGAAAATTAAAGCTCTTCCGCGACGCCTGGCTTCTGACCGTTATCGAAAAATGAAAACCTTCATTCTTGCTATCATATTTGGTGTTTTTACCTTCCTCGCCTACTGTCAGGCACCGGTTATTCAAACAGTTAGCCCCGCTAATACCGGACCTCTGGGCAGGGTGGTAATCACCGGCTCAGGTTTTAGCAGCACCACCTCACAGTTGGCGGTTTTCTTTG
>JAYVRH010000074.1:0-8308 GCA_043776495.1 Cyclobacteriaceae bacterium | reverse complement strand
CTCAAATGCTTTCATCCCGCCTTGCGCAATAAAACTGGCATCGATCGAAATTTTTTCAAATAGATTATATCTTGAGTTGATGCTGACACGATAGGTTGGTCGATGCCATGCGTCCAACAGAAGATCGGTATCATAACTAAAATAATCACCCCGCACGCCCAGGGTGAATGTTTCGGCATAGGCATAACTTACTTCTGCAAATGGATTGACACGTTGTGTGTTTTTGTCGTACACAGTATTAAACTTATCAACAACACCTACGGGATTCCCACCTGAGTTCAAATTATCACGGACGTTAAGATAGTAATAGTAATTCTTCAGAGAAGCGATCGAAACACCTGCGCCAACAGCCACCTTGCGACCCAGTTTACCTTTCAGTCCTGCCTGAAACTCCAGGGCCCTGTTTGTATGATATATTGGAATGCTTGAGTTGATCCATAGATTTTCTGACGACAATGTATGAAGATTCACCTTGTCAATATCTCCGGTGACAATTCCATAAAACTCCATGGATGGGCTGGCTGCATATTGCGCTTTAACATGCGGATATGCATGAAAATCCTTCGACCCATCATATTGGTCGTTCTGCAAGGCAAGATTCACACCACCCGTCACCAGAAGTTTTTCGACCGGTGAAAACTGGTAGTACGGCCTTACCCTGAGGAGGTGTCTGACAGATGAACTGATCAAGGAGTCCTTTCTGTCGATGAGAAAATAATCTGCATGAAGAATGAAATTTGATTTTTCAGTAAGCTTGAATGTACTGATGAATGCGAGCGAAGTCTCTCCTTCAGTTGATTTGTAATGGTCTGACAAATAACTGTAGCCACCCTTCAAAGAATAATTGAAGTCACCTGGTTTTGTATTTTCGATGCTTGCATTTACGTTTAAGGTACCATACACCTGCGTGATCTTTTCCCTGTCTACTTCTAAAGCTGAATTGTAGCCATAGAAGTATGTGCCCCTATTTTCGTAGCTGGCATCTCCTTTGAGCGTAATGACACTGCCCATGCTTTTTCCAAAAATCTGTACCTGCGTATTGGAGCCAGCAGAGTTTTTCTCATCCACAGGACCTTTTCCAAAATTTCTGGTCGCGATGTGGGCACCCAAAAATTTATTCTTGTCACGTTTCGTCGTAATACTTCCTTCCAGAAAAAACGAAGCATAGTTTCCAAATCCTGCACTGAGGTAATTTCCATACATCTTTGGCAATTCTTCCTGCTTTAATTTGAGAGGACGGATTACAGGATTGTAATCCGGAGTAACAAAGCGAAAGTTTCTAAATTCATAAGTAATGGCAGGCTGAATCAGTTCAAACGGGCGTGGTGGAATTTTTTCAAAATTTCGATTGGCGCGTGGCAGGATGATTTGGCGATCCTTAATGATTTCAATTTCGACGTCCCTGATTTCCCCTTCTCCCTCCTTTTCCCATTGCTCCTGCGCATTAGAATGGATATTCAGGAAGAGCATAAAACCCATCATAAAGGGAACGATGGAAAACGCATTCATCCCAGGCACACTAAGGGTATTTGCCTTCATATTATTCGATGGGTATCGTTCGAGGTTACTCATTTTTCATTACCAGTAGTATCACTTTCCATCTTTATTTTCTTCTTTAATTCCTCTGCCTCGATTTCCTTTAATTTTTCACGGGCTGCATCACGAATTTCCTGTCGTGGAAAATTGTCAACCAAAGATTTCAATGTCCCTTTGGCCTGGAATAATTCGCCAGTAGCCAAAAAATTATCTGCAAGAAGAAGGTAGGCCTTCCCTACCCATTCATCGTAAGCAGAAAAATCACTTTTCAACGCAAGAAGGGTTTCATAGCATTGCTTGTGCTCCCGACTGAGGTAGAAAATTTCACCCAACAAGTATTTTGCTTCTGCACCAAACTCATCATGGGCTGTATTGAGTGTGGTGAGGAATTCATCTTTGGCCGATTCGTAATCACCACGGGCCATCGCAGTTTTTCCCAGGTACAAAGAAGCTTTATTCTGTGCATTGGCGTTTATATTTCCCTGTTGCAATATCTTCTTCGCAAAAACGTCGGTAGAATCATATTCAGCAAGGAGGTAATAAGACTCCATCAATCCATTCCATGCTGTGTATTGCTCCTTCTTATTTGCGGCCACACGGGCGAACTTATGAAACTCTTGTACCGCATTTTCATAACGGCCCAGTTTGAACTCCAATTCCGCTACCCGCCCAATCACCTTCCCGGCCATACTAAAAGATCCATCACTTACTATCTCTTTGTATAGCTCCAGCGCTTTAGACAGGTCTTTGAGACGGTAGTAAGATTCAGCTTCATAATATTTCGCTTCGGATATTCTGGGGCTCTCAGGATAGTTGATCACATAAAGCGATAAATTATCTATGGCTTTGGTATAGTTCTGATTAAAGTACAAGTTCTTGGCGGTTTCGAATTCCACAGATTCAATGCCTTTCGCGTCGGGATTGGCTTGCTTGAACTGGACCAGGTAACGATCAAATTCCGATGAACGGTTTGCAAGGTTAAGGGCTTCTTGCAATGGCAAGAGAAGATCCTGAGAGACAGGATGCGTTGGGAATTTTTCCAGCGCTGTGATATAATCGTTCGCAGTTTGATCAAAATTTTTCAAGTTATAAAAGGAAGCTGCCCTTCGCGTCAGCGCATAAGGAAGCAGCCGCGCCGACTTCGACGAGTTGACGAGTTTTGTGTAATTGGTGATGGCGGATGCGTAATTGCTTTGCACAAAATCAATTTGAGCACGTTGAAACAAAGCATCGTCGGCATAGCGAGATGTTGTATTTTCTGCTACTCCTTCCAACTCTGTTCCTGCCTCAGCATATTTGCGTTGAATCCCCAGAATAATACCACACTGAAGGTGCGCATAATCAGCATCCGCTGAATTCAACTGGATGGCTTTTCGATAAAATGATAAAGCTTCTGGGTACGACTTACTCACGTAATGGCAATCTGCCAATCGAATGACGCCGTCAAGGTAGTTTGGATCATCTGTAGTGGATTTGTTAACAAAATCCTTAAAATTCAATAGCGACTTGTCATATTGCTGAAGGTTGTAGAAGGAATATCCTAATCCATATCGGACATCTTTAATCCACCCTGGCTTGGACGAAGATTGCACCAAGGCCTGCTCATAAAAGGGAATTGCCTGTTCATATTTTCTTCCGATGGAGTAAGTTTCGCCGCACCAATAGCTTGCCTCTGCCACAAATCCAGGATCCAAAGGGTATTGTAATGATTTTTCAAAGTAATGAACTGCTTGTGAATACTCTTCCATATTGAAAAGTTCGGTTGCCTTTAAGAATGTTGCCTTTTGGTAAGCCCTGTCTACGGCAGGTGTTCGTCTACTGAGTGCATCAATGTATTCAATTGCCTTGTTGTAATTATTCGCGTTCACATATGCTTGCGACAGCAACTCTTTCACCTCAACCGAATGCTCCGATTGAGGGAAGTCTTTCAGAAGCATCTCAAATTCACCAATGGCGGTATCAGGACTGCCTAACTCGTAGTTAATCTTGGCTGAAAAGAAGAGGCTTTCTTCAACCAGGCGAATGTCTTTCTTAGAACGCTTTGCAACCCCAAAAGCGACGAGGGCCAACGGTTTCTCGTGAAGCTTGAGATAAAGTAAACCGAGGTAATAAGAAGCATATACGCCTACAGAATCCGTTTCAGTTGCCGATGATTTAAGATAGCGAAGGGCCGATTCATCATTTCCGGATGAGAAGGCAGAATAGCCAGCCCGATATAGCACACCACGGTTCACATTTCGATCGCGATCTTCAAGGTATTTTTCATAGTGTGTTAGCGCTTTTTGATAATCTCCTTTTCGGAAATAGGTTTCTCCCATCAAAAGTGAAATGTCGTCTGCTGATGATATGTTTTCACGAAACAATGCAGTCTCACCATATTTCAGAAGCTCATCATCATTTTTCTGCTTATAATAAACATTTACGATCAGCACAGGTACGATGGAGGCATATGAGTTATTTGCTTCTGCCCTCTTTAAGTCGATCAAAGCGTTGGGATAGTCACCATCCCCAGATTCTATGAACCCGGCATAATAACTTGCCGCAGGACCATAGTGACCACCGCCAGCCTTGATTGTGTTGAACTGGTCCAGAGATCCTTTCAAATTCTTCAGGCTAAATAGACTATATCCCGATCGGAATCTCCCGGTATTCTGTTGCTCATCACTCAGTGAGGGGAAGTCCACCTTTGAAAAGTAAATGGCTGCCTTAGAAAAGTCTTTCTCGCCATAAAAAAAACTTGCCAAATCATAATATGCAGTGATTGCCTTTGGGTACCGGGGGTGAGATTCAATGTAAGTTTCTAATAGTTTTTCTCCATCTGGGTGATGCAAATTGAGGGCGCAGAATGCTTGATAATATTCAGCATCGATTCTTCGGGCATCGATGTATGGATAAGTCTTGATGAAATTGGTGAATGCATTATAGGAAGCTCCATATTCCTTGTGCGACAACAAGTCCATGCCGTTCTGAAACAAGCGTTCCGGCATTTGCTGGGAAAGGGTTTCCTGGCCATTTGAAAAGTAACGGCCAAAAAACAGAACGATAAGTACGAGTGTACCTTTCTTCATTAGCGATTTTACATCACAACTGATAGTTCAGGCATTTATTGCCGAAAGCAGTTTAAAAAATTTTATACGTGCTTCATTAAAAAATGATCAAAAGCAAGTGCTCAAAAGTAATCAATCTTGCCGTATAATCCATGTTTAAACGGAGCTCAACCATCCCTAATGAATCAACCGCACAACCAGCTCCTTCAAAATCTGACCTTCATCTTCTGATCCGGAATTCACACCCTTTAATTTCAGGTCTGACTCCCTAAGCAGTCTAATTATTTCAATGATTTTATCAAGGGAATATTTTCGCAAAGCATTTGTATAATCCTTTGCCGCGAACGGGCTGATTTTTAGCATACTAACCATCTCTTTTTCAGTATTGCTGGAGGTTGATGCGGCCAGCAAAAGTTTGCTGAAAAAACTGAATAGAAATGCCACAAGCATAATGGGAGGATTCTTCTTTGTATTGGATGCAAAGTAGTCGGCGATCTGAAAGGTCTTAAAGGAATCCTGGCTAATAAGGGCTTTTTGCAATTCAAATATATTGTACTCGCGACTCATCCCGACCCGGGTCATTACATACTCGGCATTAAGCTGCTCCCCTGGAGATTTTCCGATGATCATTTTATCAATCTCGTTGGAAAGCCTTATGAGGTCATTCCCAACTGATTGCGTAAGTACAGCTGCTGCTTGCTCGTCCATCGAGTACCCTTTGCTGGATATATATTCCAGAAGAAATTCAGGCAGTTGATTTTCGAATGGCTTTTTGAATGTTGCTGAAGTCGTCAATTGCTCGGCCTTCTTTCCGAGCTCCTTTCGCTTATCCAACGCCTTGTATTTATGACAAAGTACCAGCACGGTGCTAGGCACAGGTCTGTTGAAATAATCGAGCAATAATTTCTGACCGATGTCTTTTGAAAGATCGGGTATATCCTGAGCTTCCCGAACAATCACTACCTGCCGCTCAGCCATCATCGGGAAACGCCGGGCGTGAGTCAGTATGACATTAACCGGAGAGTCCCTTCCATATAGAATGACCTGGTTAAATCCTTTTTCAGTATCACTTAACGCATTTTGCTCTATGTAGCTGGAGATCAAGTCAATATAATATGTCTCTTCCCCCTGCAATAGGTAGACAGGAGCATACCTCTTTGATCTTAAATCAGTCATTAATTTTCTGGCAGCGGCATCCATAATTATACCTTTTTGTTGTTCCTCAAGTCATATGCGGTCATCGCTCCAATTACTGAACCTGCCAAATGGGACTCCCACGATACATGGGGATCCAGGGGTAAGACGCCATAAAAGATTCCGCCATACATCAAGAAAATGATAATTGAGATCACGAAAGACCAAAAGTCCTTGCGGATGAGTCCAAAGAAAATCAAAAAAGATGAAAGCCCATAAATCAATCCGCTTGCACCGATATGGTAAGACACTCTTGGACTGAATATCCAGACAAGTATATTCGTCCAAAGGTAACAACGCAAGAAAACTGTTCTACCAATACGGTCGTAAAAGAAGAATAAGGTTGATCCCAAAAAGAGTAAGGGCAAGGTATTTGAAATCAGATGACCCAAATCTCCATGAATCATTGGTGCTGTGAGAATGCCAATAAGTCCGCTAAGGGTACGAGGCCTGATCCCCAGCCATCCAAAATCAAAGTTGCCAAAAAATTCTATGCTGAATACAAGCCACATGAAAAATACGAGTCGGAAGGGTGCCACTGAACTTCCAAAAAATGAAGAACGCGTCTCCGTCATTCGCACTATAAAAGGGAGGGATCTTTTATCATAGGCAGCGTATAGACTTTCTCCTCTTCGGCGCCTATCTTTTTTAAACCCAACAAGCCACCTGATGATTCAGCTATTTTCCTCGCGATAAAGCGGAGGCTCTTATAGTAATCTTGGGCGAAAGGCTTCTTGATCTTAGGGAAAATTAAGTTAAGTCGGGATAACTCAATAGATAACATGGGGGTTCGTAGCTCAGATTCATTTGGAAGGCTCTGTAGCACGATCTTGAGCTTATCTTCGAAATCTTCTGCGACCAATTGATAGAACTCGGAGAGATTGGCTTTTGTTTTTTCTGCTTCGGCCAATTCGATGGCTTCCCGGATCTCATTTCTATCAATCTCATTATCGGCCCCAGCGACTAAAATACAAACTAGCAGTGGAGCTTTCACCAAGATTTCTACCTCAGCAGAGGATAATCGATCCAACCCCTTAATCATAGTGAAAACTAGTTAATCGGAATCTAATTCTAAAATATTAATCGCAAATATCCAGGCATCTATGGATGCTAGTTTCTATTCATCACTATTAATTTCTGGTAGACTATAGACTTTCCTGGACCAGACAGCATTACTAAATAAAGACCATTTGGCAATCCTGATATATCCACTTGTTTGGTGTTGTTAACCAACTCGTCGAAGTCTCCCGAGTTCAATATGACTCCACGTTGATCGATGAGTTTCCAGGTAAAGCCGGTTGCTGTCCTATCCGCCGGGAGACCAAGATAGAAGTATCCATTGGCTGGATTTGGATATACAGAAATACCATTGAGTGTTGTAGGTGTTGTGTCTGGTTCAAGCCCCACAACAACACCGCCTTTCTTGTAGGGGGCCGCCTTCACAATGCTTTGATAAATTTCTTTCGTGTTCTTATCCTGCACATAACCAATGATGGTCAATTGTGATGGGTTCGTGATCGGCACGTTGATTTCAACGTTGTCTTTTTGCTTGAAGAGAACGTCACCCTTGTTGAATGGCAATGTTATGGTTTCACCATCACCACCCAGCAATTGCTTCCGAAGTACATTCTTGAATGTCCCCACCTGGTTCTCAACTAAAGCTACCTGAGCAATCAATGTGCTGTTGGTTGCCTTTAGTGCCTTCATCGTCAATTTGATAGAAATTTTATTGTTGTTCCCCGTAGGGATTGTGTCAAGTTGCAAATCAAATAATGGATCTGTTAACGCTCTTCTGTCCAATTCAACTCGGTTCATATCTAAGAATTGACCTGTGAACTTCACACCATCAATAATCCCATCCATCACTGTGGCGGGAGGCTGAGAAACACCAAAATAGAGTGCTCTGGATGCTGGGTCAGATGGGTTATCTTTATTCAGTGCGTCGGCATTCGGATAACTAATGTGATATTGGATTCCATAGAAATCAGAGGTACCTCGGAAGGTGATCTGTTGCTGATACAGGTTATTAATATAAGTGTCTCCGACCACACTGTTTTTGTCATTTGAGTTTGTAAAATGCTCGACCATCACGTTTCTGGTCTTTTCACCAACAAAAATATTATCGAATGCAAAACCATCGAAAGTAAAGTCTGAAGGATTTACATCGTTGCTTGCAAATGCTATCCTTAATCGAACCTGATCCCTTAGTGTCGCAGGAATCATATCCAGATTGAACCTTCCAGATTTCCAACCACTCAACTTATTTGTCCAACCATAGTTACCAATGCTTTGTTTACCAGGGTTAGATGGAATACCAATGCCGTTGTACCATTCGATACCTTCGTTTCGATCGAGCTGTCCTTCTGGTGGCCCAACAATCCTCCAGTTGTTTCCTCCATCTACAGAGTATTGTAAGACAGTTCCATCCACATTCTTTTCGGTATCTGACCAATAGTCGAGCGAAATCATAGGCCGACTCAATTGCGTAAGGTTGAAACAGGGTCCATTGACGACGGAATTCTCATTCTGAT
>JAYVRH010000073.1:0-8313 GCA_043776495.1 Cyclobacteriaceae bacterium | reverse complement strand
CTGTCATGTACACCTCATTCTCAGTGGCGATTTTGGTTCGTTCGCCATTCTCCTCAATGGCCATGACCATGCTGTTTTGTAGGGTTCGTGCCATCGCTTCAATTTCGCCAAAGTCGTTCTTTAAAAGTGGTCCGAAGGGCGGAGCCACCGAAGCCAGGTGAAGATTAGGGACTCCATCCGAGCTGAGGAAGTTCCTAGTAACACGATATGTGCGGTCTGCGTTGGTGTGGTATTGATCATAACTCACCTCGTCTTTCACGAACAAGTAAATCATCAGTGCTGAAGCCATGGCCAGGGCCAGTCCTGCAATGTTGATGAATGCTGTGAGTTTGTTTCTGAAAATGCTGCGGATGGCGGTCTTAAGGTAGTTTTGAAACATAGTAGATTACTTTAATGATAGAAAACTCCTGGTGTTCCAGTTGGTTACAAAAGTATTTACCCAAGCATGGGCAAATCCTCCGTAGAACTTGGTATCGACAGACTTTTTCGGTCAATGCCTTACCAATTTCAATCCAAAAAAAGAATCGCAAAAAGATGCTCCTCTGGTGATTTATGCAAACGGCCTGTTCGCCTTCGTTCAATGAATGTGCGGTATTGGACTATTCAGCTTTGTGGGGCCCGGTTTATCAAAGGGGGGTTGTACTGTTTTTATAAAGTCTACTTAACAATGATCGGGTTTGCAGCAGCAGCTTTTTGACTTACAAATTGACTAAGGATATACATCATTCCAATGGTGATCATCATGGACCCGACGACGACATATCCGAGCGCAGGATAGTTCTCCAGCCTTCCACTTTCAGTTTGCACGACGATCAAGCCAGCGATGGCGGAGGCTACCCCTCCAGAAATCTGCTGAATGGAGAATTGATGCCCATGAAGGCCCCGCGATCTTGAGGGGCAGGAATTGCAGTCATCAGCGCTGAAGCAGCAATCATACGGGAGGAAATGCCAATGAACAAGAATACATTGATCCCAATCACCATCCACAGCGGTGTAATGCCAAGGTTACAATAGATCGCTATCATGATCATGCTCAAGACGGACC
This sequence comes from Cyclobacteriaceae bacterium, assembly GCA_043776495.1. GTDB lineage: Bacteria > Bacteroidota > Bacteroidia > Cytophagales > Cyclobacteriaceae > ELB16-189. The sequence continues at coordinate 7,268 of JAYVRH010000073.1, read as the reverse complement.
CTATGACAAACATCTTATATTTTCCCATTTTGTCGCTTAGCCTTCCCGCCAGTGGCCCTGTGATGATGGTGAAAACACCGGTGATCATGTACAACATGGGCAATTGCTCCATCGTAATCCCCAGGTTGTTGATGCCAAACGTACTGCCGAAAGGCATCAGCATAAAGCCTCCGGTTGCCAATAGAACCGTGGCAGCAAATGCTTTTAAATGATTTGAATTGGTGAGAGCCTTACTTAAGTGTTGAAACGCATTTCTATCGGATTGAATCTTCAAATGAGCATCGATGGGGCGCATATAGATGATCACTGTAATACCCACAATGATGCTTACGGCAACGATTAACAGAAATGGAGAGTGCCAGCCCCATTTGTTAGCCAGATACAACCCTATCGGAAGTCCCAGTACCTGGCTTGAGGCGAACGCCATCTGAACAAAGCCCATCACCCGTCCCCGCACTTCCATCTTAAACAAATCGGTGATGATGGCGAAGCTGATGGATCCGATGACACCTCCGAATATTCCGGTCACAATTCTTGCGGCCAGTAAGAAGGAATAATCCGGTGCGATCCCACAGAGAAAGGTTCCGATGATAAAGCCTGCATAAAAGAACAGGAGAAGTTTTTTACGATCGAACTTGTCGGCAAATCCTGCGGCCAGCAAGCCGGAGGCACCGGCACTGAATGCGTAGGCAGAGACTACCCAACCGAATTGTGCTGTCGTGATGTTTAGTTCTATCAATAGTTGAGCGCCCAGCGGAGATAAAACCATGAAATCCAAGATGATCGTAAACTGAAGGATGGCCAATAGGGCAATGATAAATTTTTCGTATTGCGTAAAGAGCTTTTCCTTCATGATTTCTTCGAGTTGGGTTGCAAAGATAACAGGACAGTTCCCAGGTACGTATTATTTTTTGGGATGGCATATTTCGACTTCGCTCAATATGACCATCGTGAGTGTCAGACTGAATAATCCATCGCTCGATGTGCGATACCGGTTGTTGATGACATAAGGTGGTTTAAGAATTTAAAAAGGTTCCCGCAGATTGTCGCTGATCGGGCCCCCGCAGATTGACGCTGATCTAATTCGATGCTATCTGCGCTGATCTGCGTGCATTCAATCTGCGAAGATCTGCGGGAAACAAATTTGCCTTCTTCATTTGGAGTAAGCTAAACGATTTTCAATTCCTTCAACCAACGTTGAATTCAGCTTAAATTCAACAAAATGAATGTTGTCATTGGTAGCGGAGTCCCTGTATGCCGTCAGGCAGCCTATTCCTTCATGGCCCACTGAATACCTCCCTTCAAGTGCTTAATAAAATTGGGATCTTTGTAGTACTCCGCTTTGTGCCCGAGTGCAGTATAAAACTGTCTGCCTCCCTCGAATTCATGGTACCAGGCAAGCGGAAAGTAATGTCCGAAGGTCTCTCCAGGATATTCTGCTTTTTTTTCATCCTTTATGGTGTTGAGGTCGACTGCCAGGAGCACATGGATGTCAGGGTTTAGTTGATTGGTATAATAGCATTCATCTTCCCATTCCCAGGTTGCTCCTAAAAACTTCGTTGACTCATGAGCGGGATCCACCACTTTGATGGTGAACTTCTGAAGTTCGGGATGACGGACAAATTTTCCTCCGAGCATTGCCCAGAACCAGGGCCATTGTCTTTCTGAGCCCGAGACAGAGTGAATGCCGACAAAGCCTCCACCTTGATGAATGTAATCGACGAAGGCCTGCTTTTGTTCCTCTGTATCAAACGTTTCGTTATTCGTATTGGAGAAGATCGTGCACGCAAATCCTTTTAACCTGTCAGGCGAAAAAACCGCGGGATCATCCGTGGCTTCTGTCTTGTATCCCATCTCGCCGCAAAGTTTTGTGAGCGCCTCAATACTCGCGGCGATGTTTTCATGTTTGTAGCCTTTGCCGTTATGGGTGTACAGCAATACTTTTTTCTGGGCTACTGTGCTGGTAAAAAGGCAAATGATTGCTATAAACAGGATGAGGAACTTATTCATGGAATAGATATTTGAAATGAAACACAATTTAGTCCAAAAAGAATCGAAGTTGATGAGCGTATAATAATTTATCACTGTAAGACTCCCCTGATATATTTCTTCAATTTCTGAGATAATCTTTCCTGTTTGTTCGCCTTCCTTTTGTGCCGATGGCAACAAAATCTTTGTGGATGATCTTTCCATGGGACAGGGTGTCATTGGTCACGAAATTGTGGATGAAGCGGGCGTTGAGGGATGTTAAAATGGTGATGTCATCGTTGTTTGATGGACTTTGCCCCCAGGCGTTCGAGAAGCCCAGAAAAAGTAGGAGAAAGATCGATTTCAATTTTGTTTAGTTATTAGAGGCTGTTGGTTAATAAAAATAGCAAAAAAGCTATTCCATTTGGTAATGTGACATGAGACTCATGGTGATCACCAAAAAAAAGGGCTTGCTATTATGCTTTATCCCTCAATGAGTTAGGCCAGGTCAGTTATTCATTTGGTTTTCAAGATGTGGGTTTTTGTATGAATGATGTGCATAACTTGGTTGAAAAGTTGTGCGATTCTTTTTGACATTTTATTTTGTGTGTCTGTGATCATCTGTTATGTTTATATCACTAAGTCAAACGATCACAACAGGATCAATCATTACTGGAAAACAAAAGTTATTATCTCCGGATGATGGCGACAAAAAAACCGGTAAGGAATGGTTGTGTTCACGAGAAGGATCCTTCGGGAAAACTGGCGGGAGCACGAGGCTGAGAACAACAATCGTAAGGTTGATGGGGCAGGTTTTATGATGGGAGAATAGACTTCGGGTTATGCATCGGCTACGGTTGGTGGGTAACGAAGACGGGGAAAGTCAAGCAATTGATCTTTCCCCGTTTTTATTTTGGGGGTTTCCCGCGGATTAACGCTGATTGAGCTCTCGCAGATTGACGCTGACTTAACCCAATATTAGTTTGTCTGCGTTCATCTGCGTGTATTTGATCAGCGATATTCCATCTAACTCGTCATTTGCCTGATAGCCAAGGTCAATTATTAGCCACAGATTGCACAGATCTTCACAGATGATTTTATCAGTGGTAATCCGTGAAATCTGTGGCAAATTTATAGATCCTAATTGTAGCCCTGGCTCAAGTTAGAAATTTAGTTTTAGCTCCAGGTCTTAGAATCTGCGGGAAATGTATTTACTGAACTCTTTAGTTTGAATCGTCGACTTCTCAATTGGCAATACGACTCATTCTCAACGGAAACTTCATCAGGGCTTCGAAATCCATCTGGCAACAGATGGTCGTTAGAATCGTGTGTTATCTTTGGACCATGCATCGATCTTTTTTATTTGTCCTGTTTCTGACGCTCCTGGCTTTGGGTTGCTCCAAACAAGGCAAGAATGAGGTGATAAGTGAAAAGGACCTCATACACTATACAGTCCTAAAGGTTTTCCCCCATGATGTGACCGCCTTCACTCAAGGACTAACGGTGGATCGTGGGAAACTCTACGAAAGCACCGGACAGGCAAACTCATGGATCGCAGAAGTGGACATTGCCTCGGGCAGCCAGGATAAGAAAATCGTACTGGATAAGAAGTACTTTGGAGAAGGTATCACCATCCTCAATAATAAGATTTACCAATTGACATGGCAGAACCACATTGGGTTCGTCTATGACGCAAAGACATTCACCAAGATTGGGGAATTTCAATATTTGCACGAGGGGTGGGGGATCACTCACAACGACAAAAACCTGATTGTGAGTGATGGAACCTATAAGCTTTACTTTCTGGATACTTTGACCTTAAAGGTTGCCGACACCCTCCTTGTCAAGGATCATGGCATTGCCATTGATAACCTAAATGAGTTGGAGTTTATCGAAGGGTACCTCTATGCCAATCGATGGCAGACAAACCTGATACTAAAAATTGATCCTGCTAACGGGAATATTGTGGGCAAAATTGATCTTTCAGCATTAGTAGAAAAAGCTCGTCAGATGAATTCACGGGCGGATGTATTAAATGGAATAGCATACGAGAAAAAAACGGGAATACTATTGGTAACAGGAAAACTGTGGCCTGCACTTTTTGCGATTCGACTTCAGAAGATGGATACTGCACGGCAAACCGCGCGCGTGGATACCAACTAAAAAAATTTGAATCATGAATGTCCAACACCCAACGCCGAATTTCAAAGTAGGGTCTCATTTCATTATTGGTTATTCGGCGTTGGACATTTAAGATTCAATTTCTAAGTCACTCATCTCTCAGCACTACCACCGGATTTGTCAATGCAGCCCTCACCGAATGATAACTTGTAATCAACGCTGCTGTAGACAGGGTAGCGATACCAACCAAAACAAAGACTCCTGGGGAGATGCGTACCCTGTAAGCAAATTCCTGGAGCCACTGCTGCATCATCCAGTATGACAATGGAGCACCTATTATAAAAGCAATCACAATTAGTTTTGTATAACCCTTCGAAACAAGGACCAAAATATCCCACATGGATGCACCAGACACTTTGCGTATTCCTATTTCTTTGGTGCGCTGCTCGAGCATGCAGACGATCATCCCCAATAGTCCAAGGGCAGCGATCAGGATGGCGAGGCCCGCCATGACCGTGAGCGCCTTGGCAAACTGCTGCTGTGTTTTGAAAGTGTTGGCGAAAGAATCGTTTATAAATTCATATTGAAACGGAAGATCCCCAGCATGTTTCTTCCATAGTTGACCGGCCGCAGCCAGTGTAGTTTCCCAGGCTTCTGAGTCTTGACCCTCGATTTTCAAGGTTAAAAACTTGCTTTCGCCGGCACCAACGACCTTGCTCTTAATATTAAATATCGCCATTGGCTCAATCGCACTTTCCAGTGACCAGTAGTGGAAGTCTTCCACAACGCCAATCACTTCAAATCTTATTTCCTCTCCGGGGATCTGGATTTTTTTCCCAATCGTTGATTCATTTGCTTCCCATCCTATTTCTTTTAACGCTGCTACATTCAATATGACCCGGTCAGCATCGCCGGGAGCATCAGCCATAAAATTACGGCCAAATTTGAGTTTGATGCCAAGGGTAGGGATGAACCGCTCGTCTCCTGTCGTAAAATTTAATGGCAGTGTTTTTCCGTTCGTTCCCTCTGCGGTAAAGCTATCGCCACCAAAGATTCTGGGAGGCACGGAAGTGCACAAGGTTCCGTTGACAACACCCGGTACACTTAATGAAGCCTGTGCATAAGCTTCACCATCCAGAATGCTCTCCGCATGTTTTATCACCAAAAGATTTTCTTTGTCAAAGCCAAGGTCTTTTTCAGAAACAAATTTCAACTGTTCGAAGACAATGGCCGTACAAATCATGAGCACAATGGATACGCCAAACTGAAAAACCACCAGGCCATTGCGAAATGTTCGTCCTTTATGACCGGTATTTGATTTCCCTTTCATCGCCTCTACTGGCTGGAATGCACTCAGGAAAAGTGCGGGGTAGCTTCCCGAAATGAGTCCCATGATTAAGATGAGGGCAAGCAACGCAAGGATTAGCTCAGGGTCGCCCAGCAAGTTGATTTCAAGTGTCTTTCCAATAATATAATTGAAACCGGGCAGCAACATTTGTGTGAGTGCCAGGCCAGCGATGAGTGCGATGACACAGAATGCAAATGCTTCCAGTAAGTAGTTTACGCTCAATTCCAAGCGTCCCAGGCCCATGATTTTGCGAATGCTCGCTTCCTTGATTCTCCGTGTGAATTGTGCAGTGGACAAGTTCATAAAATTGATGCAGGACAACAAGACGATAAAAATGGCAGCACCGATGAGGGAATAAAGAATTTTGATGTTACCCGAATCATTGAGGCGGTTGTAGACTACTTCCGATGGCAGGTGTATCGCAGTCAAAGGCTGAAGAAACAACTCCCATTTTTTTCCTGACTTGATATAATCAGCATAAGACATGTTCATGGCACGTTGAATGGAGACCTCGGCATGCTTGCGGGGAATCTCGACCAACTTGACCTTGGTGTTTTCAATATCTGTTCCGGGAGCGAGCAAGATGAAAGTTTCCAATTGTGTCCATATCCAACTCCAATGCCTCTTCTCCAATCCAAAACCAGCCATGGACAAAATAACGTCAAATTCGATGTACGAATTATCGGGAATGTCTTTTACAATGCCCGTCACCTCGTAGGTCTCTTGGGTGTCTCCTCTTGCCAGTCGAACGAGCTTTCCGATCGGATCCTCGCCCGCTTTAAAATATCGTTTTGCGGCAGCTTCTGTCAAGACCAATGTGTTTGCCTGACGCAAAGCGGTTTCAGATACTCCTTTTACGAAAGGAAAATTAAACATTTTAAAAAAATTGGAATCAGCAGCAAGGACCTTTTCCTCTTCAAACGCAACCACTTCGTTGGCCGGATTAGTATAAGAGATAATAAAATTTCCCGGGGTATGAATGCTTGTGATCATTTCCAGTTCTGGCAGCTCTTCTTTCAATGCAACGGCCACTCCGGGACCAGTCGAGGAGAACTGATGGTGATCGCCCTCGCCCCAGATGAAGGTTTGATTGACGCGAAAAATGCGATCTGCATTTTTATGAAAACGGTCATAGCTGAATTCATGCTGAACATAGAGATAGATGAGCAAAGTGCTCGCAATACTGACTGTAAGCCCCAGCAGGTTGATAAAGGAAAAAAGCTTTTGCCGCTGAAGGTTACGGATGAACAGGACCACGTAATTCTTGATCATGAGGATAGATTTGCAAGTGATTTACAAAGGCTGTACCAAATGAAATGAACGGTCATTTGCCCTCCATTCAGACATTTGAATGGTTGGGTTGTTCGAATATGAGTAATGGTGTTCGCTAATGGACTCTTGGCTTCGACTCCGCTCAGCCGACCCTTCGAAAGAGAATGTCTAATACGGTCACCCTAAGCGAAGTCCCACCTGCAGTCGGGCGGGGAGGTCAGAGTGAGGATTCCATCGCCCACAAGGTACGATACCGATTGTGGATGACATTTGGACTTGAAACTAAATGAAGAAGGGTTCAGGCAAAGACGCAAAGTCACAAAGGTGCCTTATAGGTGGACTTATAACTTTGAAAGCATAAATGAGAACGCAAAGGAGCGTCGCTCTTGTACGGCCTGTGGCTCACCTCTTTTTTTCTCAATGGATTTATTATTTGCAAAAGCTTTGCGATTCTTTGCGGCTTCTATATAACTCAAGCAGCCAGTTGAAGTTGTCGTAGAGCCTTTTCAAGATACTTAATCCTGGCTTGTCGGTATTTTTCGCGGTACTGGTCAACGTT
>JAYVRH010000072.1:0-2527 GCA_043776495.1 Cyclobacteriaceae bacterium | reverse complement strand
GAGAAAAAGCCTTCGGGCAGGATGACCATGTGCGAAAGTTTGGCAAAGATTACAAACAGCGGATTGAAAGAAGCGGAATGGTGGCGGAAGCGAATGACTTTGCCGCTGGCTTCACAGATGAAGTGTGTAACAAATTTGGAATCTCAAAAAGAGAAATTGTTTATAGAGGGATTAAGAAATAGGTGCTCTACGCAGCATGTGGTTGGTGTTGTCACCAACCACCCGGGAAGAATATGAAGCATTTCACCGAACAAGACATTCGCAACAAAATTTCGATGTCGAAAGCAATCGAATTAATGAGAAATGCTTTTAAGCAACTCAGTTCTGGCGGGGCCATTGTGCCGATTAGAACCGTGATTGATTCTCATGATCATTCGGGACGGGCGCTGTTCATGCCCTCCTACTCCTCTGCCTTCGGTTTGTTTGGATTAAAGATGGTGGCAGTCTTTCCTCACAATACCGTCAACAATTTGCCCATGATCCAGGGCAAGATGATGGTGATGGATAGTGAAAATGGAACACCCCTTGCGCTGCTGGATGCAGAATATATGACGGCCCTCCGCACCGGCGCAGCCTCCGGCCTTGCAACGGATTTACTTTCAAGGAAGGACGCTGAAGTATTGGCACTCTTCGGCACGGGAGCCCAGGCTGAATCTCAAATAGAAGGAGTCCTTTCCGTTCGGTTACTCAAAGAGATTATTGTATTTGGAAGAAGCAATGACAAAACAATTTCCTTTTGCAACAGGATGTCTGAAAAATTTGGAATTATAATCAACGCTGCGTTATCCTCCTCCGATTTACGGCGCGCAGATATCATTTGTACTGCCACAATTTCCACTACACCCGTTTTTCAGGGAGACCAATTGAAGAAAGGCGTGCACATCAATGGAATCGGATCCTTTAAGCCATCTATGCAGGAAATTCCATCCGACGTAATTCTAAAATCGATTTTGATTGTAGACCAGCGACAAGCAGCGATTGAAGAAGCCGGAGAAATCGCCATTCCCTTACAGCAAGGACTCATGACACAAAATCACATTCATGCGGAATTGGGTGAAATACTTTCAGGTTCCAAAAAAGGAAGAACATCGCATGATCAAATGACGGTCTTTAAATCGGTTGGAAATGCCATTCAGGATTTGGCGATCGCGCACTTCATGCTTAGCGGGACAGGCCGTTAGCTTTTGGTCTTTGGCCGTTGGCATTACTCCCCTCTTAGAGTTAGTTGTAAATTTTGGCTGTCAGCTGTGTTCCTAAGGGCCAAAGGCCAACAGCCAATAGCCAATAGCTACTTCTTATAACTAATCATGATCCCCGCCCGGCTGGAATGATCAATGGTTGTTTTGTAGTTGGGATGATTTTTTACGTAATCAAGAAAATCTTTATCAGCCAATCCATCGGCAACATTGTGGGTGGTAAAGCATCCACCAGTTTTTAGTTTTGGATCGAGGTCAACAAAATATTGTTTGTACCAGTCTTTGTCGGCATCAGAGAAGACGAAATCAAACGGGCCGGCGAGTTGTTTTACTAAATCATGGGCATTGGCCAGACGCGCATCCACAAATGAACCAAGCCCCGCCTCTTCAATATTTTTCAACGCCTCTTTATGCCTTCGCTCATTCACTTCAATAGTGATGACCTTGCCACCAGTTTTGCTCATGGCCCATGCCAGCCAAATCGTTGAGTGGCCGGTGGATGTGCCGATCTCAAGACCTGAAGTGTACTTGTTGCTGACAATCAAGTCGTGTAATACTTTCCCATCATCGTAAGGAACGTTTAAATCATGCCATTCTCCCTTATGCTTTTTTAGAAATACTTCCACATGTGCATCCAATTCTTTTCCTGCCTGTGCGCAGACCGCAGAAAAGGAAGAAAGACTGATCAACACAGTGTATGCAATGACCCAGTAATGACTGAACTGTAAGTTTTTCATAGATACTAAGTTACAAATTCCATTGAACTACAGATCGCGGTATTTTGATGAGACATCAAAAACCGCGAAGACATGTCAAGAAAATTTGGTAATCCCATCAACTTGTTGAACACCATCTCCATTGGACAGGTCTTCGCGGCCCCGTCGCGGGTGCCGCGAACTTCGAATAAAGTGATGAAATGGAAAGTTGATTTATTAAAAAAAAGAATAAAAGCTCGATGGTTAGTTTACTTAGGGAGTTTATCCAGCACCTCCATCACTTCTTTCACATGCGTGCGGCTGGTTTCGAGCAATGCTTTTTCTTCACTGTTCAATTCCAATTCGATCACCTTCTCAATTCCATTCTTTCCCAAGATAACTGGCACACCGAGGTAACAATTCTTGATACCATACTCACCATCCAACTGCATACAGACAGGAAGTATTCTACGTTGGTCCTTTACAATGGACTCGACCATTTGTGCAGCTGCAGCACCAGGGGCATACCAGGCAGAAGTGCCCATTAACTTTACCAGCTCCCCTCCACCTGTTTTCGTCCGCTCAATAATCGCATTCAGCTTTTCTTTGCTGATCAGTTCTGTCACAGGGATACCC
>JAYVRH010000071.1:0-2535 GCA_043776495.1 Cyclobacteriaceae bacterium | reverse complement strand
TCCATTTACGATCGGACGGATAAAATTCATGCACATATTTCCATTCCTTCAAATCATCGGAAACAAACAAATACAAATGGTCACCTTGATGCCGGACGGAATCAGGAGGGAGATCCGGTCCCTGTCCTGGTTTGATATTCGCCGGTAAGCCAGACCCACGTGATCCGTATTTTCTGAGAACTAATAGATTCCCCGTCAGCATATAATATTTACTGTCTTTAGCCCAAATGTTTGACGGATCTGCTGAACCATAAATAATGTCTTTGCCATTTTTATCTTTTAATGCGGTGAGTCCCCATTCTGTGGATTTGATCACGGGGTTTGAACCGCTTTTTATCCACTTATCAAAATATTTGTCAGCGCTTTCGGCAATACCAATCCCGTTCGCTTGTCCTTTATCAATCTGCCGATCCTTATCATATTGCCAGTAGGTTAGTGCAGCTTTTCCTTGCTGATCAACAAAAGCACCTCCGCTGAAAACACCATCATCACCGTTTCCAGGGCCAATGGCATCCGGGTGATGCCGCCAGTGAAGCAAATCCTTACTGGAAATATGGCCCCACGAAAATCCACTTCCTTCTCTCTTGTATAGATACATCAGATGATACCTTCCATTAAAATAAAAAGCGCCATTTGGATCACCCGGCCTTCCATCATCTTCAGGCACACAAAAATGGTAAGCTGGGCGGTATGGATCAGCAAGCAGCCGTTCTCTGAAAGCACGGGTTGACTGAATAACTGCTTTCGGAACAGGTTGGTTTAATATCCAAAGAGCCTTTGAATTATTGGCCGTTTTAATTGTATCAACCTGAGATTTTACCCACGTAGGTAAACATATGTTGATGGCAATTAAAAGTACAAGGCTCTTCATATTTTTTAGATTTTCTTAATTGATACTACCGTTAAAACGGGTGAAAGGAAGGGCGGCTTATCAGCTTGACCAGCAGAGGGAACTATTCTCTCCAAGACGATAAAGATTGCAGCTGACCCTGATGCCCAATTCATGATCGGGAAGGTTTAATAGATGCTTTTCATCTGCCAGGATTCTAACGATTTCAATTCAGTATCCTGTCCCTGTGACCGCAACGAAACTCCAACACTAGTGCTCAGACTGGGATATACCCTCACCGCAAGCGCTTGTTTTCCATTTACGAATACTTCCACGACACTTTTGTCAATAAATACACGGAGTTTAAGGGGTTCATTGATATCCAAAAAAACCGGAGCTGTTTCAGGAGCCCTGGGATTGACGTCCGGATGAAGTGATGCGTAGGATGTTTCAATGGAAATCAAACTGCCATTGAAGTTTGATTGGGGCGTGCCGGCAGGTGGCGGATCCTTTGCTCCCTGTCGCACAGCATTGAAACCACGGCCCCTGAAGAAGGCTATGCGGGTAAACTCCTCTTTATTAGGAGAACGCAGCACATTCAATTCAATCATGGGAGACATTTTCGGATCGATCTCCAAATTGAGTTCCATCGTATTGCCCTTTATATTATTGAGTACAATCTCCTTGTTGGCCGGCAGTTTCACGTTTTTTACTGATTGAGGATTGAACCGCAGGGATTCGGTATCTCCAGCGGGTTCGATACCCAGTTCCTCCTTGCCATTAAGTGTCAACCTTCTGGGCAGTGTCATTATCTGGTCCCATGTCCCGCTGGGTTTGCCAGGATTCATATTAAAAATAATGATAACCCCCCCTTTGCCGTCAGGAGCTGCTGATGGTGCATGAACACCGGATGGCCCCCATGCGCCAAAATTGAACTTGCCGTGGTTGGTGACAATAAACTTATTATTCCTGGTGTCATAGTCACCCAACAGATACTGCCCGCCGCTCATGTGACTGAAGAATGGGAGGATATAACGCGTGCCAATGGGCCAGAAATAAGGACAAGCGCCATCGTCCCCGATCTCGGTGAATCTTTCATCCTGTGTAAACTCGTGCATGTATTCCCATTTCGCCAGGTCTTTGGATCTGAAAAGAAAATTGGCCCGTATTTGTTTTCCTCCTGGGCCTGTGGCAGTTCGTCCTCCAGAGAGAGCATAGTAGATGCTGTCTTTTTTCCATATGCAAGGATCGAACACCCTGTATGGAAGCGGGAATCCTGTGGTGCTTTGTGAAGATATGACAGCTTTGCCTGTTACTTTTTCCCAGTTTAAAAGAAGGGGGTCGTCAGACAATGCCACCATATTTCCAACGGTGGTCCCATGATACATCGCAATCACCCTGTTGTCTTCCACCAGGGTTGCGCCTGAAAACACTGCGCGTTCCGGACTTGGATAAATTGCATAGGGAAGGTCGCGCCAGTGAATAAGATCCTTGCTAACTGCATGTCCCCAATGCTGGCGCCTGTCTTCAGGCGGATATGCCTGATAAAACATATGCCAGTTGCCCTGCCAGAAACACAATCCATTCGGATCGTTGAGTGTACTTTCGGGACTTACAAAATGATAAATCGGCCGATAAGGATCTTTTGATTGACTCTTTCTAGATTCAGCAAAACGCAGGACCAGTGGATCTGATTTAAGTTGTTT
>JAYVRH010000070.1:0-8369 GCA_043776495.1 Cyclobacteriaceae bacterium | reverse complement strand
GAAGGAAATTCCAATTCAGCAAACGTTAATCGATCGAGTAGAAGCATGGCAGATAAAATGACAACCCAGGAATTGATGGAGGCCGGTGTACATTTCGGGCACCTTACCCGTAAATGGAATCCAAGAATGTCGGAGTACATTTTTATGGAGAACAATGGCATCCACATCATTGACCTTAACAAGACCCTCAAGTGCCTGGAAGAAGCGATTTTTTCGATTAAGAACATTGTTCGTTCAGGCCGTAAGATCATGCTCGTGGCCACTAAGAAGCAGGCGAAAGATATTATCGTAGAAGAGGCCACCCGCCTCAACATGCCGTTTGTGACTGAGCGTTGGCTCGGTGGCATGCTCACCAACTTTGCTACGATCCGCAAGTCACTGAAGAAATTGGCGCATATTGACAAGTTGATGAAAGACGAAGCCTTCAACAACCTGGCCAAACGTGAGCGACTGATGATCTCACGTGAGAAGGCAAAGCTTGAAAAACTTTTGGGTGGTATTGCAGACCTCAACCGTCTGCCAGCAGCACTGTTTGTGATCGATGTAAAACGCGAACACATCGCCGTCGCTGAAGCTCAGAAATTAAATATTCCCGTATTCGCCATGGTGGATACCAATTCAGATCCGTCGGAGATTGACTATCCAATACCTGCCAATGATGATGCATTCAAGTCGATTTCTATCATCACCAAATACATCGGCAAAGCGATTGAAGAGGCTTTGATGGAACGCAAGAAAGACAAAGAAGATGCAGGGATGAAGAAGGAAGAAGAAGAAAAGAAAAAGGTGGACGAGGCCGTCCAGGAAGCCTGACCGATATAAGCAAAACGTAAAAGATCGTCCTGCTTACCTGATCGGTGGCAGGACTTTTCATATCAATCAAATCGAAATCACTAAATAAATAGACATGTCAGCAACAACATTCCGCCTTCGCGAGACGCTATGGCGGACGAGGACGAATTTTAGAATCTTTCAATCTTAAATTTTAATATATGTCATTAATCACAGCACAAGATGTAAACAAACTCCGCACCATGACCGGCGCTGGAATGATGGACTGCAAAAAAGCATTGACCGAAGCCGATGGCGATTTTGAAAAGGCCATTGAGATATTAAGAAAGAAAGGACAGAAAGTTTCAGCATCGCGTTCTGATAAAGAGGCGAAAGAAGGTTCTGTTTTTATTAAAGTTTCGGATGACAAGAAAGAAGCAATTTTGATTGCGTTAAACTGTGAGACGGACTTTGTTGCGAAGACCGATGACTTTCAAAACCTGGGCAAACTGATTTTAGAAACGGCGTTTGACAAAAAACCGGCAACTAAAGAAGCGTTGCTGAGTTCGAATCTTGGCAGCCTTACCATCAATGATAAAATTATCGAACTCGTGGGTAAGATTGGTGAGCGGTTGGACGTCAGTACATTCGTTCACATGAAAGGTGAAACCATCGTTCCTTATATTCATGCCGGAAGTAAGTTGGGCGTGTTGGTTTCGCTGAAAGGTGTAAACGGGAAAGATGTAACCGAGGCCGGCAAGGACGTTGGCATGCAGATCGCAGCCATGAACCCGGTGGCCGTGGATGAGAAATCGGTTGACAAGAGTGTGATCGAAAAAGAGATTGAGATTGCGAAAGCACTAATCCTTGCAGAAGGAAAGCCTGAGAATATGGTGGAGAAAATTGCGCAAGGGAAGTTGAACAAGTTCTTTAAAGACAACACCTTGTTGCCACAGCCATTTGTAAAAGACAATTCAAAAACCGTTGCTCAGTATTTGGATAGTGTGACGAAGGGATTGACGGTGGTGGAGTTTAAAAGGGTAGCGATTGGGTAAAATAAGATTGCATTGATTTTGGGGGCGATAAGCCCCTTTTTTTGATGAGAAAGACGGCTGACTCTGAGTTTGAGTTGCATTCAGACTCCTTCATGAAGTACCCATTTAGGAGTATTTCACTTAGTATAGTTCATTGATTAACAGCGTAATAGCCTCCGCCCACATTCTGAAGGGCGTTGTTTTTTTTGCGTCACCTTATATTACTCACTACCTTTAATGCAACTCACCAGATATGAAAATACTCTACTTCACTTTTCTGACAGCGTTTTGTTATTTAACGGCTTCATGGGAGGCAAGGGGACAGACGGTCGAAAACATTCGAACCACTTTTGACGGTGATAAGTTGATCATCACGTATGATTTGATTTATCCCGACCCAGCTCAAAAATTTGATGTTACCCTCTACAGCTCTCACGACGACTATGCACGTGCGCTTTCTTTGTTAATAGGTGATTTCGGTGATAAAGTTGTGGCTGGAAAAGGAAATCGGGTGATTTGGGACGCAAAAAGCTCCTTGCCGCCCGACTTTGATAAAGATATTATCATTCAGGTAAAAGCCTCCAAGGTAGCACCACCCCCGCCGGCGGTGAAGTTGAGTATGAAACCTTTCGACCAAAGTACATACAAGAAAGGAAGGACAATTGAAATCAGGTGGGTCGGTGGAAATCTGGCCGACATGTACACCATTGAGCTCTTTAGAGACAATACCTTGAACCTGCGGATCGCGGAAAAAGTTAGCAACAGCCAACGGTATGACTGGACGATGCCGAAAAGTGTCAAGTCGGGCAAAAACTATTTGATCCGCATGTCCAATGTTCAGAACCCTACTGACCTTTCAAACAGTCAGCTTTTTGAAGTAAAGCCACGTACGCCGTTGATTGTTAAGGTCCTTCCGTTTTTGGCCGTAGGTGCCGCGGTTGTATTAATTAAGAAGACGCCTTCAAACAGCGAGCTGCCTCAACCTCCTAATCCGAATTGATGGTCTATATCAAAAAATATATGAAGCGAATTTTACTGTGCGTCTTAGTTTATTTGCCGCTTCTTGCCAGTGCACAAAACCTTACTCCGGCCTGGGTGAATGCTATTGGAGGCTCAGCTGGCAATGATATTACGCAGTCCACAACTGTAGACGCCTCAGGAAACGTTTATATCGGTGGCAGTTTTTCGGGAACTGTAAATTTCAATCCTGCTGGTTCTGCTTCGAACCTAACATCCGCTGGGGGATTGGATGCATTCTTTGCCAAATATACCAGTGCAGGTGTTTTGGTTTGGGCCAACCGATTAGGCTCGATAGGCGATGATGAAATTTATAGTATTAGGGTTGATATTTCAGGTAATGTTTATGTCGCAGGCTACTTTAGTGGAACAGTAGATTTCGATCCGGGGACGGGAGTATCCAATGGGATTTCAAATGGTGGAACTGACTTTTTTTACGCTGAATATTCTTCATCCGGCGCTTTGTTTTGGGGAGGTATCCATGGATCTACCGGTCAGGATGCTGCGTTGGATTTAAAAGTAGATGCGTCCGGCAATGTTTATGTTACAGGATATTTTAACGGCACAGTTGATTTTGACCCCGGCACTGGCGTTACTAACAAAACTTCCGTTGGAGGTGATGACATTTTTCTTATG
Source organism: Cyclobacteriaceae bacterium (assembly GCA_043776495.1). Classification (GTDB taxonomy): domain Bacteria; phylum Bacteroidota; class Bacteroidia; order Cytophagales; family Cyclobacteriaceae; genus ELB16-189. The sequence continues at coordinate 4,911 of JAYVRH010000070.1, read as the reverse complement.
AAAGTGTTTAACTCCGGAAGCACTATTTTGTCATGGGTCGACACCTTTGGTTCAACGGGAAGTGATAAAGGGATTACCATCGATCTCGACAACTCTGGAGTTTACTTGGGTGGTTTTTACAGCGGCACAATAGATTTGGATCCTGGGGCCGCGATACAAAACGCTGGAAATCTCGGGGGTTTTGACGGGCTTATCGCAAAGTATGCTTTGACCACCGGAGCGTATTTGTTGTTCGCCACGGTCAGGTCCACAGGCGACGACGCCTTGTCAACCATTGTTGCAAACGGGTCCAGCTTTTACATTGGTGGTTATTTTTCAACAACCTCGGCAGGTTTTTACTCAGCACCCGCTTCAGGTTCAATAGTCACAAAATCTTCTAATGGAGGCACAGATATTTTTGTCGCTAAATACGATCTCGCCTCCCTGGGCATCACATGGCTCAATACAATGGGTGGCACCTTGGATGATGGCAGCGACCTGCTGGCCATCGATGCTTCATCCAATGTGTACAGTGCTGGATATTTTCAAGGGACCGCAGACTTTGACCCCTCAACGGCCACTTCAAACCTGATTTCAGGTGGCGCAAAAGATATCTATGTTGCTTCTTATGGTTCTGCAAGCGGCACATTGACGGTGGCAAAGAGAATAGGAGGTACCCTGGATGATGAAGGCACGACCATCACCGTTGATGCAGCTAACAATGTTTATCTCGGTGGGCTATTTCAAGGAACAGCGAGTTTTGATTTCAGTTCCTCATCGCAAAATAAAACTTCTGCGGGCGGTTATGATGGCTTCATCGCCAAATACTCCCAGACTGCCAGTACGGCCCCAACGATCACGAGTTTTACACCCACCAGTGGCTTGGTCGGTACAGCAGTTACAATAACCGGAACAAATTTTTCTACCATAGCTGCCAGCAACACTGTAAAGTTCAATGGCACAACGGCTATCATCACGGGCACACCTACCGCCACGAGTATTGTTACTTCCGTTCCCACGGGTGCCACTTCTGGTCCCATCACCATAACGGTGGGTACACAAACAGGCACCGGTTCGACCAACTTCACTGTGATCGGTGTGCCGACGATTACAAGTTTTGCTCCCACATCGGGTACCATCGGCGCAACAGTAACAATTACAGGCACAAATTTTAGTACCACTGCAGCTAGCAACATTGTTTATTTTGGAGCCACCAAAGCAACTGTCAGTGCGTCAACTGCCACGCAACTTACCGTGGTAGTTCCGAGTGGTGCAACTTACCAACCCATCTCAGTGCTGGTAAACGGATTGATCGCTTATTCAAACCAAATTTTTATTCCGACTTTCCTTAGCGCAGGCATAGACTTAAACTCATTAGCTGCAAAAGTTGATTTCACTGCGGGAACTTCAGCCGTGAGTGTATCCGTGGGCGATTTGGATGGCGATGGAAAAATAGATATCGTTCAGCCTTTTAATTCAAGTGGATTGGTCGTTTCAATTTTCAGGAACACCAGCATTTCAGGGACGATCGCTGCTTCGTCATTGGCCGCCAAGTTCGATTTAACAACAGGGACAAATCCACTAAATCTTGCCATCGGTGATTTGGACGGAGACGGAAAACTTGATTTGGCATCTGTCAATTCGGGTTCAGCTACAGTGTCTGTTTTCAGGAACGTCAGCACCTCCGGCTCTTTGACCGCGTCATCCTTTGCCGCCAAGGTTGATTTTGCAACGGGAGCTACGCCATCAGGAATTGCGATCACGGATTTGGATGGAGATGGAAAAGCGGACCTGGCAGTGTCTATGAGTACAGGAATTTCAGTATTACTTAATATTACTGCGTCTGGTTCTATCAACTCAGGTTCATTTGCAACTAAAGTAGATTTTACAGGAATTACCAACCCATTTGGCATTGTCGCCGGAGATATTGATGGAGATGGTAAGTCTGACTTGGTGTTGGGAAACGGAAGTGTAGTATCCATTTTCCGCAATACCAGCACCGTCGGCGCGATAACCAGTTCATCTCTTGCGGCCAAGGTAGATTTTACGGTAGCGGCTTCACCAGAGAGCATTGCGCTTGGCGATCTGGATGGTGATGGAAAAATTGAGTTAGTTGCTGTAAACAATGCGGGGAATACAATATCTGTCTTCCGAAATACAAGCGCATCGGGCTCTATAACCTTATCCTCGTTTTCAGCCAAGGTTGACTTTACAACTGGAACGGCGCCGAGGGCTGTTGCCATATCGGACATCGATGGAGATGCCAAGTCTGATTTAGTATCGACCAATACTGCTTCCAATTCTGTTTCAATATTGCGGAACACGAGTACTTCGGGATCAATTACCGCGGCTTCGTTCGCAACCAAGGTTGACTTTGTTACTGGAACGGGCCCCCTTGGCCTTGCAGTGGGTGATATTGATGGGGATGGGAAACCCGATTTAACGGTATCAAATTCTACTGCGGGAACCATTTCCATTCTGCGAAATCAAATAACAACAGTTGTCCTTCCCACCATCACTTCATTTACTCCTACATCGGGCGCATCTGGAACAACCGTTACCATCACCGGAACAAATTTCAGCACCACGGCTGCCAACAACACGGTCAAGTTCAATGGAACTGTAGCCACCGTTACGGGCACGCCCACAGCGACAAGTATCACAGCGACCGTACCGTCAGGGGCTACAACAGGAACGATATCTATAACGGTAAGCGGGCAGGTTGGTACGAGTACATCCAGCTTTACTGTTCTGTCTCTCCAACCTTCCAATCTGTTATTTACCCTTGTCACGTCTACATCTCTCACAGCCTCCTTTACTGCGCCTTTAACAGTACCCACAGGATACATTGCGTTCCGCAAAGTTGGATCTGTTTCAACTACGGGAGTGCCTGTGAATGGTACACCTTATACTACCGGTTCTACCGTGGGTGATGGAGAGGTCGTCTACTCCGGAACAGCCCTAACCTTTAATAATACCGGGTTGACACCTGGCACTCAGTATTTTTATTCTGTCTATTCTTACAATGGAAGTGGAACGACCATTACTTACATCACAACCGGACCTTTGATTGGCAGCCAGGCGTTGCCACTTTCAGGTTCATTAGCAGCTGAACCCACAGCTCAACCAACAAATTTGGTGTTCTCTGCGGTTAGCACGACAGCGTATACCGGTACATTCGTTGCCGCCGCCGGCGTACCCGATGGTTATCTGGTGATTTCGAATGCGGGCTCAATTCCAACCGGGGTTCCGATTGATGCGGTAACTTATACCGCAGGGCAAAGCCTCCCTAATGGAACAGGCACGGTCCTCAGCAGCGGCAGCAGCACAACTTTCACTGCCACAGCACTGTCGGCAGGAACACCAGTTTTTGTTACGATTTATTCTTTTAAGGGAGCAAGCTCATCCCTCAATTATTATACGCTCAATCCATTAATAGGAAATGTTACAACATTATCAGGATCCACACTCGCGACTGAACCTACCGCCCAGGCAACTGCATTAACATTCGCGTCTGTTACCACCTCATCCTTTACCGTATCATTTACCGCTGCCACGGGGGCACCTGCAGGATACATCGTCTTACGAAAAATCGGCTCAGCACCAAGTGTCGGAGTTCCCCTCGACGGAACAACTTACGTCACGGGAGCATTAATTGGTGATGGTACCGTTGCATTTATCGGAAGCGGCACCACCTTTAGTGAGACGAACCTCTTATCCGTTACCACTTATTTCTATAACGTTTATTCCTATAATGGAACCAGTACGTCCATAAATTATTTTGTGACAACCCCATTGGCCGGAAGCCAACAAACTATTTCCATCACCCCAACGATTGCGAGTTTTCTACCAACCAGCGGGCCGGCGGGGACATCCGTTGTTGTTACCGGAACAAATTTCAGCACCACTGCTGCCAGCAATACTCTTAAGTTCAATGGTACCACGGCTACGATCACCGGCACCCCCACGGCGACAAGCATTACTGCCACTGTACCTACCGGAGCGACAACTGGAACCATTTCCGTCACGGTTGGAACCTTGACGGCTACCAGTACGACAAGTTTTACGGTGGTTCCCCTGCTAACAATTGCGGAAACGTTTATCACGACTTATCTTAAAGATGGGACGAGCAAAGTGAGTATTACCGTTAATGATCCTTCACAGGTTGGGTCGGTGAAATTCTGGACGAAAGGAATCACAGTGAAAAATGTTTACACGTCGAGGACCGTCACCGGAACGGCAGGAAAATTTGAAGCCATTTTCTCCGCTTCTGAGTTGACCGATCCCATTGGACTTAACTATTATTTTGAAGTGATTGACAACTTGACAAAATCCCTCAAGAGCAGTACCGGCCTGGCTTACCCAACTCTCACCGGAAGTAGTTCAGATCAAATCATTCCGGGTCTTAATTTTGGAAGCCAGATTAGCAACTACCAGATTATTGCTGTTCCCACCGTTTTAACTGACAAGGCCGTCTTATCCGTATTTAATGAGCTTGCGCCCTACAATAAAAGTAAGTGGAGGCTGTTTACTTACAATAACAATGCGTACAGCGAGTTCGCATCTTTTAGTACAATCGATCCAGGTCGTGGTTACTTCTTCATCGCGACTACCTCCACTTCTATTAGCGTGGGTGCAGGAACTCCAGTCCAGGTTTCAGAGTCATCGCCATTCACGATAAGTTTGACGCCAGGCTGGAATCTGATCGGCAACCCCTACAATTTTAGAGTCCTGTGGCAGGATGTCTTAGACCTCAACACTCCGGCAACGGGAGTGGGGAAATTAAGGGTTTTCTCCAACGGTGCTTTGACGGATGCCACCACGCTGGAAAAATTCAGAGGGGCCTTCGTGAATTCCACCGCTTCAGTGACACTTAAAATACCCGTCATCAAGACACAGAGTGGGAGAATAGCCGACACTCTGGAAGTTCCC
>JAYVRH010000069.1:0-8385 GCA_043776495.1 Cyclobacteriaceae bacterium | reverse complement strand
AACGGCAGACATTATGAAGAAAAGCCATCAGTCCAGCATTCTCCAGAACACTGCTGCCTAGAGGATTGGCGACTGCCACATTTCCTTTTCGGATGGCTTCCAGTAGACCGGGAACACCCAATTGAGATTCCTCTCTTAACTCCAATGGGTCACAATAACTATCATCGAGCCTTCTCAAGATGACATCCACTTTCTCCAATCCTTCGACTGTTTTTATCCACACAAATCCATTGCGAACCACCAGGTCCTCCCCTTGCACCAGCGTAAAGCCCAGGTAGGAGGATAAGAACGCATGTTCGAAATAGGTTTCGTTGCGCGGGCCGGGTGTAAGCAATACAATCCGAGGCTGTTCCTTCCTTTGCGGTGAGATGTCGCGGAAAGATTGCATCATATGATTAAAGAACCCGCCCAGCTTGGTGACATTGTACTCTTTAAATAGCTCGGGCAATACCCGACCCAGGGCGCTTCGGTTTTCCAGGGCATATCCCATTCCAGAGGGTGCCTGCGTTCTGTCTTTTAATATCCAAACTTTCTCATCAGGACCTCGTGAGAGATCGGCTGCATAAAAAATCAATTGATTCTGACCCGGCAATTTTATTTTATCACATGCCCTAAGGAAACCAGAGTGCGCATAAATCAACTCGGAAGGTATGATGCCCTGCTTCAATAATTTTCTTTCCCCATACAAATCTTCGAGCAACTTGTTCAACACGAATGCCCTTTGCTTCATGCCCCTTTCCATCATACGCCACTCAACCGGGGAGATTAACAGAGGTATGGAATCCAATTCCCACGGACGGTTAAGCCCCGCAGGATCTCCATACACATTGTAGGTAACTCCATTTTCCTGCAACAGCTTGAGCAATTCAACTTCCCGGTTCTTCAATTCCACAGGGCCCAGCGCTTCAACATTTGTCAAGAGACGCTTCCAATGTTCTTTTGCTTCTCCGCCCAAACCAAAACACTCATCCAGTGAAGCCTGGTTTGCAAAATAATCTGCAGTGATCGTACCAATTGGGTTCAAATTGCGCTCCATGCAGAATCAGAATTGTCGAAGGTCTAATGTATTGGGATACTCAGGACTTATTTTCAATGGTGGCAAATCAAATTTCTTTGGTATCTCATTCTTTTCCAAATAACGTGAAATGCCGGTATAAACGGCTGAAGCTGTAACTGCCCCTTGAGTATGTCCATCCTTCCAGAACCGGCTTATTCTACGTCCCTCTGCTTCGAAGGAATTTACGGGAAATGTATCATAATTCCGTCCACCGGGATGCGACACGTGATAGGTACAACCTCCGATCGAATGGCTGTTCCATGTGTCTACAATATCAAATACCAACGGCACATCCTTGCCAAGTGTTGGATGCAATGCCGAAGGAGGACTCCACGCGCGATAACGCACACCGGCAACATACTCGCCTCTCACACCCGTAGCAGTCAACGGAACAGGAACTCCGTGGCATGTAACCATATACCTTTCGTGATTGAGGTTTTTTACTTTCACTTCTACCCTTTCCATGGAAGAATCCACAAAGCGCGCAGTACCGGCACTTGCAGATTCTTCTCCGAGCACATGCCATGGTTCCATTCCCATCCGAAGTTCAAGCTCAATGCTTTCAACCCTGATCTTTCCATACAATGGAAACCTGAATTCAAAAAATGGCTCTAACCATTGAAGTTGAAAAGGATACCCTGCCGTTTGCAAGTCGCTCATCACCTCTTGCAAGTCCTGTTCGACATAGTGCGGTAGCATGTACTTATCGTACAACGTCGTTCCCCAGCGTACCAATTTTCTTTTATAGGGTTTATCCCAAAACCAGGCAACGAGGCAACGCAACAACAGCAATTGCACGATACACATTTGCTTGTTCGGCGGCATATCAAAAGCCCTGAACTCCAGCAATCCCAATCTTCCTGTAGAACTATCAGGAGAATAAAGTTTATCAATGCAAAATTCTGCCCGGTGGGTATTTCCAGTGATATCGATCAAGAGGTTTCTAAAAATCCGGTCTACCATCCAGAACGGAACCTCTTTGTCTTCAGGGATTTGATTAAATGCAATCTCCAATTCATAAAGCATCTCTTGCCGGCCTTCGTCCACGCGGGGGGCCTGGCTTGTGGGCCCAATGAATTGCGAGGAGAACAGATACGACAAGCCGGGATGATGCTGCCAATACGTAATCAAACTGCGCAATAGATCCGGTCTTCGGAGCAACGGACTGTCGGCAGGTGTAATCCCACCTATGGTAATATGATTGCCGCCACCAGTGCCGGTATGCTTTCCATCCAGCATGAACTTCTCTGTACTGAGTCTGCTCAACCGTGCTTGTTCAAAAATAACATCGTAATTGTTGACCAACTCTTTCCAGCTTTTGGCCGGGTGAACGTTTACTTCCAAAACGCCTGGATCCGGTGAAAGTGCGAGTTTGGTAACACGGTTGTCGCGGGGTGGTTCGTAACCTTCGATCACCACTTTCAATTTTAGTTTTTCCGCTGCTGCTTCAATGCAGGCCAGTAAATCGAAGTAGTGCTCTGCATATTGGAGCGGTGGCATGAAAAAATAAATCTTACCCTCGCGCACTTCAATGCATAAGGCGGTTTTAATGATAAAGACTTCAAACTCCGGAACGATCTCTTCTTCCTTTTCTTTCTTTTTGGTTAATGTGCGATTCGATCCGTCCTGAACATCTTGCTCCTCTTTCACTTCGTATGCCAACTGCAAAAATTCCTTAGGCAACTCCGCAGGGCCCATCGCCGCATTGTACCGGGCATTTACTTTCTCGTGAAAAGTTTCTAGTGCCGGCAACACTTCAAAAGGGCTGCGTTCCACCGGCTTCTGCATTTTTGTTTTGCTGATGTAGGGCACCGATCGAATAGGCAATCTTAAGCCGATCGGCGAATTTCCCGGGATCAGGACGAGCCGTTCATTTCTAAACTCCCACTTGCAGGAAATCCATCTGTTATTCCAGAAATTCCATTCCATCGGGATCACATAACCTACGGGCTTTCCCATCCCACTTTCAAGCAAGGCCGATAATTTTTTTCTTTCCAGTGGGTCGTTGAGATTACTCTTATACGGATCCAGATTGGCGGGTACCTTTCCTTCCTCCCATAGAAAATAGAAAGCATCCTCCAGGGCCGGATGAACATGCTCAGGAGGAATGTTTATGAATTTTGTCAGCTCGAAGGCTAGCCGTTGCGCGTCATCCATGGAGTAGCTTGATGGATTTTCTCCGATGTCAAGCAAAGCAGGGTTCTTCCAAATTGGCAATCCATCATTTCTCCAGATGGAGGCGTATTGCCACCTCGGCAATGGCTCACCGGGATACCATTTACCCTGGCCCTTGTGTATGTACCCTCCCGGGCCAAACGAGTCTCTCAAACGCCGGATCAAATTGGCACCAAGCGCCCGTTTGTGAGGCCCGTCGGCAGTCGTATTCCATTCTTTTGCTTCCATGTCATCGACGGAAACAAACGTAGGTTCTCCACCCATCGTGAGGCGCACATCGCCTCGCTGCAAGTCCTCATCTGCTTTGTTTCCCAGGGCAATAATAGTAGCCCATTGTTCTTCACTGTAGGGCTTGGTGACACGTGGATCTTCTTGTATTCTGAAGACTTCATTTTTATAATTGAACTTGACTTCACAGCGATCTGTTAAGCCAGTCACTGGTGCAGCGCTTACAGCATCCGGAGTACAACATAGGGGAATATGTCCCTCCCCTGCAAACAATCCCGATGTAGGATCAAGCCCTATCCAACCTGCGCCGGGAATAAAAACTTCCGTCCACGCATGGAGGTCTGTGAAATCCTGTTCGGGTCCCGACGGGCCATCGAGGGCCTTCTGATCTGCTTTGAGCTGAATGAGGTAACCTGATGCAAAGCGTGCGGCCAATCCCAAGTGGCGTAAAATTTGTACGAACAGCCAGGCAGAGTCACGACATGAACCAATTTTCATACTCAACGTCTGCTCACAGGTCTGAACACCCACCTCTAAGCGTATCGTATAATCTACATTTTTCTGCACCTCCTGGTTCAGGTACACGAGGTAGTCGATGGTGCGCATCTTCTTCGATTGGTCTATTTTCCTTAGAAAAGACATTAGAAAGGGACCACTCTCGGTGATTTCAAAGTAGGGAAGCAACTCTTTTCTTAACTGCTCAGGATAGGCGAAAGGAAATTCTTCAGCGAAGGCTTCAATAAAAAAATCAAACGGGTTGATGACGATAATTTCCGCAATGACTTCCACTTCAAAATGGAGGGAGGTAGCTTTCTCCGGAAAAACTACGCGAGCCAAAAAATTTCCAAACGGGTCTTGCTGCCAGTTCAGGAAATGATTGTAGGGCTTTATCTTTAAGGAATAGGAAAGGATTGGAGTACGACAGTGGGCAGCAGGGCGTAGTCTGAATGTGTGAGGCGACAGGTTTACACTCCGATCGTATTCATAAGAAGTCTGGTGACGAATGGCAACTTTGATGGACATTTATTCGGTTCACATTTATGACCCTAAATATGGCCATTTCATTTTGAATATTGAATCGATTTTTTAAGAGGACAGCAAAGTAATTCACCTTAAAAAACAATCGATTGTTGTTTGTCTTCAACAAGAATTAGTTAAGCATCCGAATTACAATTATTTTTAAAAAAATAACAAGGTGCAATACGATATTATCATAGTCGGCGGGGGCATTGTAGGCCTGGCCACGACCCTTCAAATACAAAATTCCAACCCGGCCTTAAAGCTTTTGCTCCTCGAAAAGGAGACGGTACTGGCCAAACATCAAACCGGGAATAACAGTGGAGTCATCCATTCAGGCCTTTATTACAAACCCGGAAGTCTGAAGGCCACCAATTGCATTCGTGGATATAATCTCTTAATAGATTTCTGCCGTCAAAATGATGTCTATTTTGAACTGTGTGGAAAGATCGTAGTCGCCACCGATGATGCTGAGAAAGCACTCCTGCCAGGTCTTTTCACGCGTGGCGGACAAAATGGATTGCAGAACCTGAAGATGCTATCAAAAGAAGAACTTAAAGAATATGAACCCCATGTGAGCGGCATCGCAGGAATTTTGGTGCCGCAAACGGGAATTGTCGATTATAAGAAAGTGGCGGAGAAATATGGAGCGGTGATCCAACAGAAAGGGGCTGAAATCAAGTTGGGTGAACAGGTGGTTAACATTCAGCGCAAAGACGGAAAAATTACTGTGGCAACACAAAATCAAAGTTATTCCACTTCTCTGGTTATCAATTGTGCTGGCTTGTATTCGGATAAGGTTGCCAGGATGACCATTGAGAAATTAGATATCAAGATCATTCCTTTTCGTGGAGAGTATTTCAAGTTGAAGAAGGAAAAAGAATTCCTCGTCAAGAACCTGATTTATCCTGTGCCAGATCCAAATTTTCCTTTCCTTGGCGTACATTTTACTCGCATGGCCAAAGGTGGAGTAGAAGCAGGTCCAAATGCAGTGCTGGCTTTTAAACGTGAGGGCTATAAAAAGTCGGACATCAATTTTTCCGAACTGGCTGAAATATTAGCATGGCCAGGGTTTCGAAAAATTGCTAAGAAATATTGGCGGACCGGCCTGGGGGAAATGTATCGCTCTTATTCCAAGTCCGCGTTTACCACCGCCCTGCAAAAACTTCTTCCGGAAATTCAGGAATCCGACTTAGTCGAAGGTGGATCGGGGGTTCGAGCCCAAGCATGCTCCCGGGATGGAGGGCTTGTAGATGATTTTTTGATTTTGGAAGAGCATCAAGTGATCAATGTTTGCAATGCTCCATCCCCGGCAGCAACCTCTTCGTTGGCGATTGGCGAAACGGTTTCGAGGCTGGCACTAAATAAGCTTAAAGCTTAAAGCCTAAAGTTGAAAGCTTAAGGGTGAACATGAGAAGATTTTTTTAGGTGACCCAGTGAAGCACTTCTGACTTCAATGGATTCCTAAATTCAGTGCCTTGTTCTTGCGCTGTTTTCCACTGTTTCTTCAATTCATAATACCACCTGGCTTGGGCATCCGGTTCTCCCACGAGCATCAAGATCGGATCGTTCTCCAGGCCTTTTGCTAATTTGTGAAACACTCCTACATCCTGACCGATGAAGGTCTTCCCCAGACTTTTCAGAGGCCACCATAACCATCGGGTGATTGCCAATGATGAATAAAAGAAATGGTTGAGTTCGGTTGAATTGTCATCAATGGGTGTGAGCATGGTCACTGAGATTACCTTGTGCTTCTGTCCTACCGAAATATGTTCAAGGCGGTTACCCGGAATTTCAAAAAATATTTCTGTAGACACATCCCCTTTCAAAACTTTATAACCTTTTGAATTGGCAGACGGTGCATGACGAACCATCTTAAACCCGCGAGGCGTAGGCTCAAAATTCTTCGTCTTTAGTTTTAGCGACTTGGCAGAGCGCCAGAACCACGATTGGTGGACAAACGTCACATGAGCCGGATCAATAAGGCCAATCACGGAGTGGTCAATGTTGGTGGGAAGCACAATGGACTCCACATGAAGGAAATTCTCACCCGGGGCCAGGCGTAAATTTGGAGGTGGTTCTTTGGGCTCCACATTTGGAGAAAGCTTTTCAGGGATGTACACCCAAACAGTATTGTTGATTTCTGAAACAGGATATTTCCACGCCCTGATCTTGCTGATGTCGGCCTTCGTATCTGGTGGAAGCGCTGGAATATTTTTGCAAACACCCTCTGAGTCAAATTCCCATCCGTGGTAACAGCATTGAATGTTTCCGCCCTCCAGCACATGGCCGGTAGAAAGAGGAACACCGCGATGAGGGCAATTGTCTTTCAACGCAAACGCCTTGCCGGAGGGATCGCGGCCAAATACGATTCGCTCATTGGCAATCAGCCGTGGCACCAATATACCCCGTTTAAGATTTTCTCCAGGCAGCGCGAGGTACCATGTGTTCTTGAGAATGAGGTCTTTATTATCAGACATGCTGTGCAATGAAAGGTAGTTAAACAACAAATTGACCGTATTGAGAACAAAGATAGAGTCAAATACTGATAATAGGATTATTGTTTGATGGCTGTAATCTCAATCTCAACCAGATATTCTGGTTCAATGAACCCACTCACCTGGATCATCGAAGTAGCCGGTTTGATGTTCTTGAAAAATTCTCCGTGGGCCCTCCCCACTTCTTCCCAGTGGGTGATGTCCGTTACATACATTCTTGTACGGACGACGTCGGTAAGGGCAAAACCTGCCTGCGTAAGAATTTTTTCAATTTTTTGAAAAATGAAATAAGCCTGCTTATAAAAATCACCTTTTCCCACTACCCCACTCTCATCAAGGGCTACCGTGCCCGAGATTTCCAGGGTGTTGCCCATCTGGACTGCCCGGCTGTAGCCGACAATATCTTCCCATTTGGCCCCGGATGAAAAATTCGCTCGTTGTGTCATGAGTTTTTTATTTTAATAAGGCACAAAGAAAAAGCCATGGATCAAAATATCAGCTCCTCTGCGATTTACTTTTATTCTTATCAAAGAAAACACTAGAAACTCAAATTTGAAAACTTATTGTTCTAATTTGCAACCTTAAGTTATAACCAGTTTTATGAAGGAAACCACTGTGCAAGAATTGAAGCAATTGATCGACACCAAGGCTGACTTCCAGTTGATTGATGTGCGAGAGCCCCACGAATATGACATTTGCAATCTCAACGCCGAACTGATACCACAAGCCGAAATACCCCACAACGTGGATAAAATCTCCCGTGACAAAAAGGTGGTGATTCATTGTCGCAGTGGAGCCCGCAGCGGCAATATGATCAATTGGCTGGAGAAGAATCACGGCTTCACCAATCTGTACAACCTGAAAGGCGGCATTCTTGCCTGGGCCGATCAGATTGATCCGAGTGTTACGAAGTATTGATTGAAGTATTTAACACATAGGTCACACAATCTCGGTCCTCATTATACTTTGTGATCTATTCGTTGTCTTCCCTCTATGATCTATTTGTTTAAAAAAAGGTAATATACTGAAATATAGTTGGTGACATTGGTTGAGAAATTGATTAGACTTATCGCATCAACCTGAAGAGGAAACAAGCTCTGGTGGAGACCACCTTGTCAGCAATACGGTTGAATGCTTATACGGAAAAAGAGGGCCGGGCAAATCATTGTCCGGCCTAACTTTTTTTGGTAAGCTCCTATGGCTCCTTTTAAAACTCAACTTGCCTTCAGGCCGGTTTGTCGTTGGACAAATACACATACCATTTAATGAAATTGACCCGGTGTTCGTGCGTCAATCCACGGTGCAAGTCAAGATGGTTTTTGAGATGACTGAAGTACCCTTCAATTCCATTGGTAGTGTTGGGTATCTTGGGGTTGCCCAGGTAATGGAACATATTGGGCAAAGCCCTTT
>JAYVRH010000068.1:0-8386 GCA_043776495.1 Cyclobacteriaceae bacterium | reverse complement strand
GCCTTTCACCGTGAACTTGCCTTCGGCGAATTCAATGTCTTCACTGCTTGCTTCAAGCTTGTGAGCGGCTATCTTTTTTCCTTTATCAATGATCTTATCAATACTTCTCACGATGGCTGACCCTCCAACCACGAGACTGCGGGAGCCGTAAGTTCCCATTCCGAAGGCTACACTATCGCTATCGCCATGGATAATCTCCACGTCTTCCATCGATATGCCAAGGCGATCGGCAACCAATTGTGAAAAGGTCGTCTCATGTCCTTGTCCGTGTGAATGGGAGCCGGTGAATACACTTATTTTACCGGTAGGCATGACGCGCACTTCACCCACTTCATAGAGACCAGCCCTTGCGCCAAGGGAACCGACCACCGCTGAGGGCGCAATTCCACAGGCTTCAATATAAGTGGAGAAGCCCACTCCTAACAGTTTGCCCTGTTTAGCTGCTTCTTTCTGTTGCTTTCGGAAATTTTTGTAGTCAAATGCCTCCAGACCTTTTTTCAACACACCTTCGTAATTGCCGCTGTCGTATTGCAACGCAACTTGTGTTTGGTATCCCGGTTGGTTTACGCCGTCGAAAGGAGGAATGAAATTCTTGAATCGGAGGTCGGCGGGATCCACACCCATTTCCAGCGCGCCAAGGTCCAGGAGGCGTTCAAGAATATAGGTTGCTTCCGGTCTTCCCGCGCCGCGGTAAGCATCCACCGCGTTTGTATGCGTGAAGACACCGGTGACGTCAACATTTATCTTCGGGGTCGTATACAGTCCTTGCATAAGTGTTCCGTGAAGGTAGGTCGGTACGCAGGTGGAGAAAGTTGACAGATAAGCACCGAGGTTGGCGAACGTCTTCACGCGTAAGGCAACGATCTTTCCATCTTTATCGAAACCCATCTCTGCTTTGGTCACATGATCGCGGCCATGGGCATCCATCAGGAAACTTTCCATTCGCTCGGAAGTCCATTTGATCGGTCTGCCAATCTGCTTGGAGCACAAGGTTACAAGGGCCTCTTCCGTGTAGTGATAGATTTTGCTTCCAAAACCACCTCCGACATCCGGGCCTACCACGCGTACTTTGTGTTCGGGGATTCCCAAAACAAAGGCGCACATGAGCAGCCGGATGAGATGAGGGTTTTGTGTGCTGGTATATAAGGTGTATTTGTCTGCCGTTGCATCATAGGATCCAATATAGCTTCTAGGTTCCATGGCATTCGGCACGAGCCGCTGATTCACAAAGTCAAGACTGGAGATGTGGTTAGCCTTGGACATTGCCGCGTCGACTTCTGCTTTGGGGTTGCCCAATTCCCAGTCGAAGCAAATGTTGTTTGGAACATCGTCATGCACCAGGGGAGCACCGGCCTTGACGGCTTCAGCGGGGTTGGTGACACAGCCAAGTTTTTCATAATCTACTTTCACGTTTTCCGCAGCATCTACTGCTTCGGAGCGGGTATTGGCAATGACAAAGGCCACGGGGTCACCAACATGTTTTGTACGATCGGCGATCAGCAGCGGATGTTTGGGTTCTTTCATCGTCGCGCCATTCTTGAAGTTCACCTGCCATCCGCAAGGCACTCCGTTCACGGCCGTCATGTCGGCACCAGTAAAGATGGCTACTACTCCTTGCATGGCTTTAGCTTTGGAGATATTGATCTTCTTAATTTTCGCATTGGCATACGGGCTTCTTACAAAAGCGCCGTACGTCATACCGGGTAATATAATGTCGTCGGTATAGTTGGCTTTGCCTGTGATAAAACGCTTGTCCTCTACGCGCTTTATTGATTTTCCGATATATCCTGTGGTGGCGGTCATATTATTCGGGTTTACATTTTTTGAGCTGCGTATTGAATGGACTTTACAATGTTGTGATAGCCTGTGCATCGGCAAATGTTTCCTTCGAGGGCTTGCCGGATTTCATCTTCCGAAGGTTTTTTATTGTGGCTGAGAAGATCGGCAGCGGTCATGATCATGCCAGGGGTGCAGAACCCGCATTGTAATCCATGCTCTTGATGAAAGCCTTCCTGGAGGGGATGAAGTTTGCCATCTGAAGAAATACCTTCGATGGTGGTGATGTTACAACCGTCTGCCTGTACGGCCAGCATCGTACAACTCTTGATTGCTTTTCCATTCACATGAATGGTGCAGGCACCGCAGCCGCTGGTATCACAACCGATGTGGGTGCCGGTGAGCCGCAGCGTATCGCGTAGATAATGTACCAGCAGGGTGCGTGGTTCAACTTCATGGCTGTTGTCCACGCCATTAACTTTAACGTTGATTTTCATTTCTGTATAATTAATGAGTAGGAGATATCCTTAGGTAATTCGAATATAAGGAAATTCCTTAGAGATAATCGGGGAGGAATGCTGGAATTATTTTTCCGGTCTTAAGAATGAATCTAGGGAAGACCAGCGGGCTTTGCTCAAAATGAAAACAGCAAATAAAGGTTAGGATGATGGCTTTAATGCCTGGTGAGGTCAATGACTAAAGAATCATTGTTTGGAAATTGCGGTCCGCCCACCGCGCAAAATATATTTTTGGATCTTGCCTGTTGCAGTTTTTGGGAGCTCTTTTACAAACGATACCCACTGCGGCTTCTTAAATGAAGCGATGTGCTGGCCTACAAATTCCTTCAGCTCTGTCTCTGTGGCTGACTTCCCGCTCTTCAGCACCACAAAAGCATGAGGGGATTCACCCCACTTCTCATGAGGCATTCCGACCACGCCCACTTCCAGAACAGATGGATGCCGCAGTAACACACTTTCTACTTCCACTGAAGATATATTCTCGCCCCCGCTGATGATGACATCTTTTAGCCTGTCACGAATCTCGATATAGCCATCCGGATGTACCACGGCAGCATCTCCGGAATGAAACCATCCATCGCGCAAAGCATTATTCGATGCCTCCGGGTCATTGTAATATCCTTTCATGATGGCGTTCCCACGGGCAAGAATCTCTCCAATGGTTTTTCCATCATGAGGAACCTCCTTGTTTTCATTATCGACCACAATAAGTTCTCCTGAGCTGATCAGTTCAACTCCTTGTCGCGCTTTCACAATGGCACGCTCACCAGCAGTCAGTTGTTGGTGTTCAGGGCGGGGCTCACAAATAGTTATAAAAGGTGAAGTTTCGGTAAGCCCGTATACCTGGGTCAGATCCCAGCCAAATTCCTGTTCGATTCGCTCGATGGTAGCAGCAGCGGGAGGCGCGCCCGCGGTAAGAATGCGTACACCTTTTGGAAGATTTCCTCTCAAGGATTCATCTGCGTTGGCGATTGAAATCAGAATCGTCGGGGCGGCACAAAACATACTCACCCTTTCCTGCTTGATTAAATGAAAAATATTGACCGGGTCAACTTTCCGAAGACAGATATGCTTCCCTCCACAGGCAGTAATGGTCCACACAAATGTCCATCCATTGGCATGGAACATGGGCAAAGTCCACAGATAACATTCATCCACGGAAAGATGACAATGTGCCATTGTTCCCAAGCTATTTATATATGCGTTCCGATGGGTGATCATAACTCCTTTCGGTCGTGCGGTGGTTCCACTGGTGTAGTTGATGGCGATCAGATCCAGTTCACGAACGGGAAATGGTGTAAAATGATCCGATGAAGACTCAACAAGCTTTTCATAGTCCAGCCAATTGTCTTTCTCGCCCTCCAGTGCTACAAAATGTTCGACCTTAGGCAACTGGTTTCGGATGCTTTGCACCGCATCGAGATAGTCGCTGTGAACACAAACGATGCGGGCTCCGGAATGATTGATGATGTAAGCAAACTCTTCAGGCGCAAGTCTGTAATTAATGGGCACAACGATGGCACCGATCTGAGGAACGCTGTAGAATGACTCGAGTTGTGCATGCGTATTCGGAGCAATGTATGCCACACGATCCTGAGGTTGGATGCCGAGTTTTTGTAAGGCTGAAGACCAGCGATTGCAACGTTCAAAAAACTGACGGTAAGTAAAACTCTTATTCCCATCGATGACGGCAGTTCTATTTGGATACAACTTATTTGAACGCCTCAAAAAATCCATCGGGGTCAATGCAGTTTCCATATTTTGATTGTTGATGATTAATCTTGCTTTGTCAACTTTGAACGAATCCTTATTTACCTTAATGTCTACCAATGTTAGTCCTTCCCTGATCCAATCTCACAACTCTAATGTTCGACCCCACTGGGGTCGTAAGTTTATTTTAGGACACCATACTATTAACATTTGACCCCTTCGGAGTCAGTAAGCAGGGGGCAAACAATCCACAAGGGATTGAACGTTAATAGAACAATGCATGGGTCTATTTCCAGTCGACCCCGAAGGGTGTCGAACTATTATAGGTCTGATTGTATAAAACATGACTAGTTAGGTTTGGCACAAGTTCAATATGAAGAAAATATTTCTCAAATAATCAGTAAATTGTAAGTCAATCAAGAATATAATAGTATGGCGTCAATTCAACTTAAAGTGAATGGTGAGACCCGGACGGTAGAGGTCGAACCTCAAATGCCCCTTTTATGGGTCATTCGCGATTATCTCGGGTTAACCGGAACCAAATTTGGCTGCGGTATTTCTCAATGCGGCGCCTGCACAGTTCACATGGATGGGAATCCGGTAAAATCCTGCATGCTTCCAGCCTCAGCAGTAGCCGGGAAATTGATTACCACCATTGAAGGTGTTTCAAAGAACAATGATCATCCTGTACAACGAGCTTGGATTGAAGAGCAGGTACCGCAATGTGGCTATTGTCAGTCAGGGCAGATTATGACTGCCATTGCCTTATTGGCTAAGAATCGGAATCCATCGGAAGGTGAAATTTCAAATGCGATGAGGAATGTGCTCTGCCGATGCGGTACATATCCCCGGATAAAGAAAGCAATTGCGAAAGCGATAACCCTTACAAAATCATGAAAGATCACAAGCTATCAAGAAGGGAATTTATTCAGCTTACTTCGGCGGCCTCGGGGGCCGTGCTGCTGGTGGGGTGTATCCCTTCATCTGAAGGAAAGGGAAGAGTGACCAACCTCAAAACAGAAAGTCTTTTATCCCTGAATCAGTTTATTATGATTCAGGAGAACAACCATGTGGTGTTGTTCAACCACCGACCCGAAATGGGACAGGGAACTTTTGAGTCTATGCCGATGATTCTGGCTGAAGAATTGGAAGTCGATATCAACACCGTGGAGATTCGGCCGTCAGAAGCGAACGAACAACTCTATGGAAGTCAGATGGTGGTCGGTAGTAGAAGCATTCAGTCTGAATTTGACAAACTGCGAAAGATGGGTGCAGCAGCGAAGGGAATGTTGATCGCCGCTGCCGCCCAAAGATGGAATGTGAATGAGGGTGAATGTTCAGCAAAACTTGGTGCCGTGGTTCATACTTCCGGCAAGCGACTATCTTATGGCGAGCTGGTAGCAGATGCCAGCAAATTAAAAGCACCTGAGAATCCCAGGCTGAAAGAGCCCAAAGATTTTACCATTATTGGAAAACCGATCCGCCGCCAGGACATACCACTCAAGACCAACGGCACGGCAGAATTCGGATTCGATGTACACGTTCCAGGTATGAAGTACGCAAGCATTGAACACTCGCCTGTGTGGTTGGGAAAAATTGTAGCCTATAACAAGGAGTCGGTCCTAAAGGTACCAGGGGTGACCAACGTGGAGGTGACCAAGCGAACAGTATGGGGAAGGTCCGTGGAGGGGGTAGCGGTGGTCGCGGAGAACTACTGGGCGGCTTTGCAAGGAAGAAAAGTCCTGAATGTGGAATGGGACCATCAGGGTCTCGATAAAATCAACAGCCTGACGATCCTGGAGCAGTTCAGGAACGAATCTAAAAAACCAGGTGATGTGCTTCATGAAGTGGGAGATGCCGAAGCGATCTTTAAAAAGTCCGATGATATCTTCGAGGCTACTTATGAACTTCCCTATCAGGCACACGTGCCGATGGAGCCAATGAATGTGGTGGTGAGTGTGAAAGAAAATTCAGCGGAGTTTTGGGGATCGACTCAGCATCCCAACGGTGTACGAACTTTTCTATCAACACAGTTTGGGATACCAAAAGAAAATGTCATCATCCATTATACTTTTATGGGTGGTGGCTTTGGCAGGCGATCGATGACCGACGTGGTAGAAGAGGCCGCCGACCTCTCGAAAAAAATCAACGCACCCGTGAAACTTGTCTGGACGCGGGAGGATGATCAAACACAAGGGCCGTTCAGAAATTGTTCGTTGAATGTATGTCGCGCTGTGTTGTCGAAAGAAGGAACGATTGTGGCGTTGGAGCATAAAGTCATTGGGCAGGAAATCAACAATCAGACCGGGGGCAACAACAAAGCAAGCCGGCAACTGATGGGCGGGATCACGACAGAGTATGCGATTCCGAATGTTTCAGTTAGAGGCGTTCTGCAAAAGCTTCATATCCCCATATCCTATTGGCGAGCCGTATATCATTCAACCAATCCATTTGCGCACGAATCATTTATCGATGAGTTGGCAAGAAAGGCAGGAAAAGACCCAATGGATTTCAGGCAGGCGATGGTGAAAGACCATGCGCGCTATTCGCGATTGTTGACCGAAACAGCCAGACTCACGAATTGGTACGCAGGGAAGAAGACTGGAATTGGCAGAGGACTTGCCATGGTTGAACGCTCGGGTGCCCACTTTGCCATGGTGGTAGAGGTGAAAAAGGAAGGTGGACGTATCAGGCCGATAAAGGTGACTACCGTGCTTGACCTTGGGATTTGCATCAACCCGGATACGGTGAGAGCACAGACCGAAGGCTCTATTGTCATGGGGTTAGGGGCAGTTTATTCCGGACTCACGGTCGATCAAGGCAGGATCACGGAAAGGAATTTTGATAAATATCCTTTGCTGCGTTACGACCAATGTCCTGAGATAGTGACGCACATTCTTGACAGTACTGCGCCACCCGACGGGGCAGGTGAGGCAGGCCTCCCCACGATTGCACCGGCGTTCATCAATGCGATTTTTGACCTTACCGGAAAGCGAATCCGGAAACTTCCAATTGATATGATCGCTCTGAACTCATAGAAGTAAATGTTCATCGAAACTTAGTAGGGGTGGGTGTGATCGACTTACAACCAACCCGCTTTCCTGAATCTTAGATATAGCGCTATGCATGAACCGAATGTCACCACCATCACGATCGGATATCCTAAATACCAATCCAGTTCAGGCATGTGTTTGAAATTCATTCCATAGATACCTGCCACCATTGTTGGTATACCGATAATTGCTGCCCATCCTGCAAACTTTTTGGATACTTCATTCTGTGATATAGAAATTAGCGACAGGTTGGCTTCCAGTGCAGTGGACAGCAATTCACGTGAATTGTCAACCATCTCATTGATACGGATGGCGTGGTCATAAACGTCCCGAAAGTAGGGCCGGGTCTTATCGTCGATCAATTTGATATCAAATCGCATCAGTCGGTTGCAGATGTCAATCAATGGTGAGACTGACCGTTTGACGTCAAGGAGTTGCCTCTTCAGGTGATAGATTTTCGCTGTCGTCTCGCGTCTGAAATTCTCATCAAAGATGTTATCCTCCAGGTCCTCGAGTTCCTGAATCAATCGGTCTACCACCGGAAAGAATTGATCTACAATGGAGTCCATGAGCGCATACAGTGCAAACCCTGGTCCTTTTTTAAGCAAATCTGGTGTGCTTTCACAACGGGCACGAACGTCGGTATAGGGAAGGGAAGATCCATGTCGAACAGATATAATAAAATTGTGGCCTATAAAAAAATGGGTCTCACCCAGTTCAACTAACTTTTCTGTCATTTTCACCGTGCGAAGCACAATGAACAGTGTATCCCCGTAAGCTTCGATCTTTGGTCGTTGATGTGCGCGGTGGGTATCCTCAATGGCAAGATCATGAAGGTCAAATTCCCTCTGGACTTTGGTAAGCAGTTCCTCACTTGGCTCGTGGAGGCCAATCCAAACAAATTTATCCGGCTGTTTGAGGACTTCATGGACGCTGTCGATATCCACATTGGCAACCTTGATGCCCTTGCTATAAGCAACACAATTAATGACCGAATTTTCTTTTATTCCTACTTCCATATCTTAAACCGTTCCAATCAGGGGCAATTTACTAAAATTGTTTGCGCGGTTTTAATTTACATGCCAACGAAAGCGTGAAGGCGGTTAAGATCTGTTTTTCTGTGGTCACATTAGAAGTAATCTAGTCGAATTCTGATCAATTCACTTTTGATAGATCCAATGACTTATTTTCTTAATCATTTCAGTCGCATATGCTCTGGACTTCCACCGCATGTTGATTGCCCTTCTCTGAGGACGGTTTGCACTCTTAACGTGGGCTACTACGAACCACAAAAAGAGGTCACAAAGATCACCACGGACCACGAAGGCC
>JAYVRH010000067.1:0-2547 GCA_043776495.1 Cyclobacteriaceae bacterium | reverse complement strand
TGGTCCGAATCTGCGCTCAGTTGATTAACTAATCGGATGGGATCGCTGGGCGACATTTGTAATGTCGTCCGGTTCGATGAAGTATGATAGAGAGATTGTCTGGTGGTCGGTGACAACACCCGACCACAGGCAAAATTGTGGATAACGGGCACTTAGAAAAGATTGGCGGGCACGCGCCATAACCGGAGTGCAATAATTATTAAGGGAGAATTTTCATGATTTGCTCCGAAGGCCGCTGGCCACTGAAGATTTCTTTGATGGTATAGATCTTTTTCTTCCGAGATTCAAAATAGATGCGGACCATCACCTCCGCCAGAAGGCCAAAAGTAAGTAACTGGATGCCCGCCAATATCAATCCTAGACACAATATCAGCAAGGAGCTTCCTTCTATTGGGTGGCTTAATAATTTCATAGTCAGAATATACAGCCCCATCAAGACGCCTCCGAGGAGTGGAATGATTCCGAGGGGGCCAAAGAAATGAATGGGCCTTTTGAAATATTTCTGGAAGAAAAGCATTAAAAGCAGATCACTTAATACTTTAAACGTACGGCCGAGGCCGTATTTTGAAACTCCATGAATTCTGGGAAAGTGACTTACCTCTACATCTGTCAGTTTAGCACCTTCAAGGGTTACTAAAATTGGAATGAACCGATGGAGTTCACCATAGAGGCCCATGCTTTTTGCGTAAGCACATTTAAACACCTTCAACGAACATCCATAGTCGCGAATGGACACACCTGTGATGGTCCTGATCACCATGTTGGCAAGAAGACTTGGTACTTTTCTCAACAAGAACTTATCCTTTCTATCTTTCCTGAAGCCCATCACCACGTCCCAGCCTTCACTTTTTAGTTTAGCAACCATCATTGGGATATCATCCGGATTATTCTGCAAGTCGCCATCGAGGGTGACGATGTATTCACCTTCTGCCTGGTCAATGCCGGCAGAGAGTGCGGCGGTTTGTCCAAAATTCTTTGCCAATGAAATCAACTTTGTGTTCTCATCGCTTAGGTTCCTGATCACTTCAGCTGTTTGGTCTGTTGACCCGTCGTCAACCCAGATCACCTCGTAGGTAAAATCTTTTAGCGCCTTTCTGATTTTTTCAGTGAGTGGCGCAATGTTGTTTTCTTCGTTAACGACCGTGATGACGAGAGATAATTCCTTCATGGGCTGCTCTTGCCGAAGCGTTCAAATATATTTTGCATGATCAACAGGCCCATGCAGCCCACTACAAACCCTGCAGCGATGTCTGTAAAGTTATGAACCCCCAAAACGATTCTTGAAAGCATCATAAGCAAAGCCCAAATTACTGAAAGTATGATGCTGGACGGTGTACGGAATAAGATAAATGAAAAACCCAACGCTGCCGCAGATACTTCGGCGGTATGTCCGGATGGAAAAGAATTGCTTCCCCCAACACTCCATTGGGTGATGCGGCTGTCGACTTCATAGGGTCTCGGTTCTTTGAATGTTCTTTTGATGGTTGCTGAAATGAGTCCGGCTAATGCAATGCCTAGTAAAATGATGAGGCCTTTTGTTCTAAGTTCTTTATTTTTTTTTATTAAACCAGTAAGTAAGAAAATGGCTGGTATCCCAAGGCTGATAAAGCTGATCGAATCAGAAACAACTTGAAAAAACCGGATGGAGGATGCCGTTTGTTTCGACTGAAGTTCTGCGATTACGTCTTGTTCAGTCACTTTAAAAGATGAGTTTCTTAATAGACCCAATCCAGCAAGAACAACCACTAGCGTAAATAATAAGGCCCAGAATATTTTTTTCATGTTACTTTCGCCAAAAATAGAAAAACCCATGCAGGACAAAAAATGGTGGTTCATACTCATCCTGTCCCTCCTGTCCATTGGAGCTAACTTTTGGGGTTTCCCAATATATATTTTGGATGAGGCCAAGAATTCGGGTTGTGCGATGGAAATGATGCAAAGAGGAGACTGGGTTGTGCCCACCTTCAATGGGGTACTGAGAACAGACAAGCCCCCCTTGCATTATTTCTTCATGATCGCAGCCTATAAGGTCTTTGGAATCTCACCTTTTTCAGCACGCTTTTTCTCTGTCATCATGGGTCTGCTCACCGTGAGCCTGGTATATTTTTCCACTAAGTCGATGATTAACGCAAGGGCGGCATTTTATGCTTCATTGATTTTAGTTTGTTCACTTTACTTTGTAATTCAGTTTCACCTGGCAGTACCCGATCCTTTTCTTATTTTTTTGCTCACCGCCTCGTGGCTCTCTTTTATATATGGGTATCGGACCGAAAAAAGTGGGTTTTATTGCTTATTCTATACTTTCATTGCTTTGGCATTCATGACGAAGGGGCCGATTGCTTTGGCTTTATCGGGAATGATCGTGATCACGTTTTTGATTTTCACAAAAGATTTTTCGGTTGCCTTACTAAAGCGGTTAAGAATTGTGGCAGGCGCACTTATTTTTCTTGCCATAATTTTACCGTGGTGGGTGGCCATCACCATTGCTACTGAAGGAGCCTGGCCCAAGCGTTTTATTTGGACCCATAATGTGGAGCGCTACACCAC
>JAYVRH010000066.1:0-8440 GCA_043776495.1 Cyclobacteriaceae bacterium | reverse complement strand
TTTCCGCACTGCACGGACCACTGATGATGAATGGCTTTGTTATATTGAGCGCGGAGGTGATCGATTGAAATTGCATAACGTTTCTAGTTGGTTATTTTATTTTATTATTAAACAATGGTTTCTTCTTTCTGTGGCCCTGCGGAAGGTTGCGGTATTCCCTTCTTATCCGGGAGATATGCGTCAAGCACTTCCCGTATTTTATTTGCTTCCTTCATCACACGGTGCATCTCTTTTGTATTTCGCTTCATCAATTGATAATGAAACCTCTGAAGGTGCATGATGTACTCTGCCAATGCCTGACCCAGGTACTCGGCATTCTGTTCAAAGATCGGCGCCCACATGTCGGGAGAGCTTTTCGCCAACCGCACCGTGGAGGCCAGGCCGCTGCCGGCGAGGTTGAAAATGTTCTTTTCGTCTTTCTCAATATCCAGCACCGTTTGACCCAGCAAAAAAGAACTTACGTGCGACAAGTGTGACACATACGCCACATGTTTGTCGTGCTCCTCCGGGTCCATGAAAATGGTTTTCATGCCCAAGGTCGAGAAGATTTTAGCGGCTACCTCAAGCGAATGCGCCGATGATTTTTCACGCTCACAAATAATATTCGTGTTATTGGCAAACAACCCCGCGAAGGCAGCCTCAGGGCCCGAGTTTTCTGTTCCCGCAATGGGATGTGCTGCAACAAATTGATGGCGGTTCACATGATTGCTTACCGAACGACAGATCATCGATTTGGTAGAGCCTGTGTCGATTACCACTGCATTGCTTTTCACCACATCCAGAACCTGCGGCAAAAGCGCGTTCATGGTATTCACCGGGATCGCGAGGATCACGACATCCCCTTCGGAGAGGGCCTTGTCTTCCGGTTCGATGCTATCCACCAGACCCAATTCGACGGCTTTCTGTCCGTTCGCTTCACTTAAGTCAACCCCAACAAACTGATTGGCAAACCCAGATTTTCTCAAGTCGATGCCCATACAGCCTCCGATCAAACCCAAACCTACAATTGTCACTTTCATACTGCTGCTTTTATCTTATGGGTTGAGTCCGGTTGCTTCGTTTTTGATTTCCATTTCCGGATGCGTTCCAACGCTTCTTCCATTTTTTCTATTGGCGCGCACAAAGAAATGCGCACATGTCTTCGTCCGGTTTCCCCGAAAATAAATCCCGGCGTAATAAATACTTTGGTGCCATAGAGAATCTCATCGATCCATTTCTCAACGTCATGGATATGCTGAGGTGCTTTGGCCCAAACAAATAAGCCCGACTGCTTATTGGAATAACGACATCCCAGTTCATCCAGCAATTGTTTTGCCACCACGCTACGTCCCCGGTACACGATATTCAACTCATCGAACCAGTGTTGATCGTTCTTGAGTGCCTCCACGGCCGCATGTTGTATTCCGAGAAACATTCCGGAGTCCATATTGCTCTTCACCTTCAGTACGGCTTCTATGAATTCTTTTTTTCCTGCTACCCACCCGATGCGCCATCCTGCCATGTTGTGGGACTTGCTTAGAGAATTTAGTTCGAGGGCCACTTCCTCTGCTCCTTCGATGGAGAGGATGCTGAGTGGCGCATCATTCAAAATCAAACTGTAAGGATTGTCGTTCACGATTAAGAACTGGTGTTTCCGTGCAAGGTCCACCAGTTGTTTCATCTCATGACGTGAAGCCACATGTCCTGTCGGCATGTGCGGAAAATTTACCCACATGACTTTTACTTTGGAAAAGTCTTGCTTTTGAAGAGATGCTATGTCCACACTCCAGTCAAGAGATTCCTTCATCTCATAGGTTCGGATTTTCGCGCCGACTAATTTTGCCACCGAAGCATAGGTAGGATAGCCAGGATCAGGAATAAGCACTTCATCACCTTCATTTACGAAAGCCATCGCAATGTGCATGATCCCTTCTTTGGAACCCATCAGCGGGAGGATCATAGACTCCGGGTCAAGCATAACATTGTACACTTTATTATAGAACCCTGCGATGGCCTGACGAAGTGCCGGTATGCCTTTATAATTCTGATAACCGTGGTTCGCAGGATTTTCGGCTGACTTCATTAAGGCCTCCACGGTGGCCGCGGATGGTGCGAGATCCGGACTGCCGATGCCCAGATTGATCACCCTTAGCTCCGGTGTATCTAAGGTGCGCACTTCCGCCAGCTTCCTACTGAAGTAGTACTCCTCCACATTTGCAATCCGGTTTGCTGTTTTTATCATAATGAATTCTTTAATGCATTTCCCGCGGATTAACGCAGATTAAGCCCCCGGGGATTGACGCGGATCTAATACTTTTCTTATCAGCGAAAATCTGCGCTGCATTCAATCTGCGAAAATCTGCGGGGAACATTTGTGGTTATTTGTTATCAAAATTTCATCTCCGATTTCTTATACTCACCCAACACATTCAAATTTCTTGTCTGACGCAGCACCAGGCGAAGGGCGTCATCATAACTTTTCCGACGCTTCCATTCGACATCGACGTGAATGGAATATTCCCGTGGCTTGCCGATGATGGGTATTGACTGGATTTTAGTCAGGTTGATGCTGTTATCTTTGAAAGATGTTAGCACGCTTGCCAGGCTGCCTGCTTCATTAGCGACTTCAAATGAAAGCGATGCCTTATTACTCTCAGGAACACCGCCACTCTTCTTTGTCAGCACAAGGAAACGGGTAAAATTCTTTTTGTGGGTTTCGATTCTCCTCTCCAAAATCTGTAATCCAAATTTCTTCGCAGCCTGCTCATTGGCAATCGCCGCTGTGTCTTTCAATTTTCTATCTCTGATCTTTCTTGCTGACAGAGCCGTGTCATCACTCTCTCTAATCTCCACCCCCTCAAGGCGATGCAGGAACTCCGAACACTGGCGTATTGCCATTGGGTGAGATTCAATGCTTTTAATGTCCTTCATTTTTACCCCAGGGAGCGCCAACAAATGCATGTGAATGGGCAAGTACAATTCACCTACAATCGAAAAGTGATATTCTTGTAACAGAAAATAATTCGGCAGAATACTGCCGGCGATGGAATTTTCAATGGCCATCATGGCATAATCTGCACCGTCATTCTTCAGAGTCTCACAGAGCACATGAAATGACAGGCATTCTATGGTTTCAATGGGTTCATCAAAATGGGACAGCGCGGCCACTTCATGAAAGCTTGTAGCGATGCCTTGAATGGCGACCCGTAGTTTTTTCTTCTTCATAAAATTCTTCTCATCTCAAATGGGCACTAAAAAAAAGTCCCGGTATCTACCGGGACTTTCTGAGTTTCTGTTGTTTATCTGTCTATGATCAACAATGCGCTACTCTGTCAGTCCCGTGGGATTGATAAAACCAGAAGTAAAAATAAAATCGCGTGTTGGTCATTATGATGTTCTGTGAAGCGAAGAACGATGAAAATTCCTGTTTGCGCAACTGCACAGAGAAAGAATTTCAAAAATACCTCCTGGACTAACTAGTGTTAGTCGGCTATTTCATACTTCATTCCCCAAAGTCGTTGAGGTAAGAATCTACCACTGGCTTCCCCGCCTGCGGTCGGGCAGGGACTCCGCTGCCAATGACAACATTCATTTTTTTTGAATTTAAGATGAATTCGACGTGTGTTGAAGGTCTTGAAAATCATTCAGATTATGTAAAATGAGGAAGGCAAATTTATTTCCCGCAGATTCTAAGACCTGGGAGCTAAAACTAGATTTCTAACTTGAGTCAGGCTGAATTTGGAATCTTTAATTTGCCACAGATTGCTCAGATTACCACTGATAAAATCATCTGTGAAAATCCCTGCCTGCGCCAAGTCGCTTCGGCAGGCAGGTGTGTAATCTGTGGCTATTAAATTGACCTTGGCTATAGGGCAAATGACGAGTTAGATGGAATTACGCAGATTAAGTGCACGCAAATGATCGCAGATAGGCATCGAATTAGATCAGCGAAATCTGCGTGGGCCCCTTCAGCGAAAATCTTCGGGAACCTTTCTGAATTCTTAAACTACCCTACGTCATCTACAACCGGTATCGTGCCAACGGCGCGATGGAATACTCAGCCTGACCTCCTTCGAGGGAGAATGACAAAAACAGTCAAAACGAAATGCGCGTCACGCTAAGCCGCTAAGAACGCGAAGTAAAATGCGGCTCCATTCTTGTGCTTTTGCGACTTTGCGTGAGACATTGCCGCCACCTTTAGAGCTGGAGAGTACCAGATTTCGAAGTAGGTCACTTATTTTAAAGATAACATCAGGCCCTTATTCGGATACTTTGTGGTGGTGGACTAACTTTGTATAAAATCCCATTCATATGAAAAATCTCTTGTTCCTCAGTGCTTTCCTCATCCTTATCTCCTGCGGCAAGACCAGTGACCATGCGGGGCATGCTGAAAGTGAAGATGGTAATACCGGCGATGCCAACCGGGCTTTGTACGATCAGGTGATGGACATCCATGACGAGGTGATGCCAAAGTTGGAAGACATCTACAAAATGAAACAAGAACTCCTGGAAAAAATAGCCAATACGCCTGGAATGGCCGAAGAGAAAAAGAAAGAACTGGAGCGCATCATTTCCAACCTGGATTCCACCAATAACGCAATGATGGATTGGATGCATAATTTTAATCCGCTTCCAGACTCAGTGGATCAGGAGAAGGCCCGCGAATACCTGGAGAATGAAATGGAGCGCATCAAAATAGTACGGGACCGCACCAAAGAAGCGTTGGAAAGAGCGAAGGCCAATGTGGTTGATAAATGATCACCTTGTAGGTTTTTACAGTATCCTGGTTAAGGATTTTTTTAGCATCTTTTTTTCCTGCCCCCGTCAATTTAGATTTTTTAATGTACAGGAATTTTTCCAGGAATGCCATAATATTTCAATATCGTGGCCGAAGCTAGGCCCTGCCAAAGAATTATGAAAAGACTATTTTCATTCTCCGATGACTTTATAAAAATGATAATAGGGTGTGGCGTGCAATTCCTTCACGAATGGCAATTCAATCGATTGTTCACTTAAGAGGTAATCCACTTTTAATTTATGATGCAACTGGAACTTTATCTCCGGTGGCGAATTAGCACTTAAGACGTTGGTTGTGTAAAGGATCGGCTGGTGGTCATCAGTTGCGAACGGCAGTAGGGCTTCGGCACAAACTCCAAAGGGATATTCATCATAGCACCAAAGCACAGTAACTGGGCGATTTTCCTTAATTAAGGAAGTAAACTCCTGCAGTGCTACATGAAAATCACGATATTCTTCAAGCCTTTCGTACCCCAAACGGTGGTCTGCAATGCTCATTTTCAGTTGTTGGAGAGTCGCAAAGAAACCAAGAATAGAAATTAAAACTATTCCATACTTGGTCTTGGTTGAAGCCGGTGAGAGGATAACGGCCACCAAAAGCAAAGGCATCAAGCCTGATGATTGTTTCAGGAAATACCAAGGGCCTGCACTATAATAAGACATCAAGGCAGCCAAGAGAATGCAGCTTGTTAAAACAGCAGCCAGCAAGAATCGATTTCTTGATTTCCACCATTGAAAACAGGCGAATCCAAGGATCAACAAAAGAATATAAACACTGACCGATCCGGTCGTCAGGAGCTGAAATGTGTTACGAATGAGTGCTTGTATTGTGTCCAATAGAAATTCAATCAAATTGAATTCGTACAGCCAACCAATTTTTTGCATTTCTGCTGCATAGGGTGGAGCAGTGAAGAACTTCATATAGACCAGGGTGAACGCGAGGATAACAAGAAACAAAGTAATCCTAACCATCATTTTCCGCTTGGTCTCGGCAAGCCCAATCAAAGCAATTAGCCAGAACACGTAGGTTACCCGAATTAGTATCATGGCAACCACCAGAACCACAAAGGTAACTATGTATGCGTTTTGCAATTTCTTATTACCCGTGGAATAGGGCAAAACCAAAAGCATGATCATGGCCATGGACAGCAGCAAGTGAAAGCTTTCAGGAAAGTAGCTAAAGATATATAAGGTGTAGACTTGAGTATAGACAAGCGCATTGCCAATCAGGAGTTTGTTTTCGTTTGATACAGGAAGGAGAAAAATCATCACCAATGTCATCACAGCAAAAAAGCCATTGAGTTGTATGAATAATGTAGGGCCATCCCCAAAAAGCCTTTGAAGTGATCCGAATAAAACGGCATATCCAGGGCCATACCAATTCATTTGACCCCAGCGCGAAACCTCCTCGGCGATGCATCCTTCGGCCCTGACGGAGTGTGCCATTGAAAAGACCTTTGCAGAGCAGAAGTTGATGACCTCATCTTCGTGCGCCAAGAAATAGCGTTCATCATGTATCGACGAGTAGAACAGATAGCCTAAAAAAACTACCTGCACCACGAGCAAGAATCTCAATAACCACAATCGTCGGCTTATAACAACATTCAGGCTATCTTTGATTAGATTTATCATAGTTGAGTTTAGGGTTACAAGTTAAAAATATAGGAATGAAAAAAAGCGTTCTAGTCACAGGAGTAGCTGGCATGATCGGGTCACACCTCTCAGAAGTATTGCTTAAGCTGGGGTATAGTGTAATTGGTATCGATGATCTGTCGTATGGAAACGTCAGCAATTTAGCCTTCAGTATGAATGATCCCAATTTTCGGTTCTACCGTGTCAATATCCTAGATTTTGATACTCTGAAGATCTTGGGCAGGGATGCTGAGATAATCATCCACCTCGCAGCGGTGAAGAAAATATCAGAAAAGGACATTAGCCTTCCAACCTTGCTGGTGAATACCAAAGGGACCGAAAATGTTTTAGAAACGGCGAAAATGTGGGGATGCAAAGTGATATTTGCTTCTACCTCGGACGTATATGGCATGTCCCCCGATTTACCCTTGAATGAAGATGGTGATTTATTGTTAGGTCCCAGCCTTATTCGGAGATGGAGTTATGCGGTATCAAAATTATATGGAGAACAACTTTCCTTTGCTTACTTCCACGATCATAAAGTACCTGTTGTGGTGATTCGCTATTTTGGTGGTTTCAGTCCAAGATCCAGTTTTGCCTGGAGTGGTGGTCATGTACCCCTATTCATAAGGGCCATTTTAGAAGACAAAGAGGTTACTATTCACGGTGATGGACTCCAGACCCGTTCAATGGGGTTTGTATCTGACCTTGTAGACGGAACGGTGTTGGCCTTAGAGAATGATATAGCAATTGGTGAAATTATTAACATCGGAAATGACGAAGAACTTTCTGTAATTGAGACTGCTAAGCTGATTCATCGCATTGCCGGAACAAAACATGAACTTAAACTTAAATTTGTTCCCTTGAGCGAAGTCTTCGGAAAATATAAAGACATATTGCGTAGAAAACCTGACCTGTCAAAAGCGAAACGAATCCTAGGGTATAGCCCAAAGGTACGACTCGAGGATGCGGTGAGACTTACCATTAAAGAGATCCAGAAAAGTTATTCAGTTTGAAATGGTATTCTTTCTAATTCCGGTATACAACGAAAAAGCCAACCTTGGCAACTTACATCGGGAACTCACCGCATGGTCGTCCTCAGAAAATGTACATTATGTTTTTTCTGACGATGGATCGACCGATGGTTCAACTGATCTTCTTTCAGAACTCTTTAAGGGGAAAGCATTTACCGTTCTGGGCGATGGTGTAAACAGGGGACCCGGCAGCGTCTTCAATCGCGGATTTGAATGGATCCTTGCTAACAGTTCGCAGCAGGATATAGTAGTAACCCTGGAAGCAGATTGTACCTCCGACCTGGGAATTCTCCCAGTCATGCTTGCCCTTAATCAAATGGGGTATGATCTTGTGCTCGCCTCTGTCTACGCACAAGGTGGCGGCTTTGGAAAGACTTCCTTCGTCAGAAAATTTGTTTCGTTCGGTGCCAACTTTATTTTTCGGTTTCTTTTTGATGTCAAAGTACTCACCCTAAGCTCCTTTTACCGCGTTTACTCAGTTGGCTTGCTAACACGTATCAAGGAGAAATATACTTCCATTATAACCGAGCCTGGATTCGTTAGCATGTTGGAAATTTTGGTAAAAGCAATCCGAAGCGAAGCGAAAGTGATTGAGGTGCCGATGGAACTTCACTCGTCCAAACGCAAAGGGCCTTCAAAGATGAAAATCCTCTCAACCACTCTAAGTTATTTCCTTTTCCTTATCAAAGGAACAGTCAAAAAAAACAGACTTACTTAGAAAGTATGGGAAAATTGGCCACCAACTCCATCAAATCGGAATCGTTCACCATCTTCTTTTCATCTGCCAGCAACAAAAAGTTTTCATAGAGGGTGTTGAGCCCATCTCCCTCAAAGCGATGTCCTAACAATTCAACGCGGTGCTTGAGTGCCGCGCGACCACTGCGGGCCGTGAGTACGATGGAGGAAGACGGCACGCCCACATCAGGATGGATTCTTAAAGCATGCTGAAAATTATGAGATCATAAACCCTGCTGATGTGGGTGTGCCGTCTTCCTCCA
>JAYVRH010000065.1:0-8453 GCA_043776495.1 Cyclobacteriaceae bacterium | reverse complement strand
GCTGCAGCGGCCACCAGCGGCGACAGTAAAGAGAATGATGAATTTGCCCATAAAATGTACGAGACTTCTAAAGTGGTCTTTTCAAAAACATTGAAAACATCTGAATGGGGTAACACCATACTTGCGAATGGAAACATCGAAGAAGAAGTCGCCCGACTGAAAAAACAGCCCGGGAAGGATATGATCACTTATGGAGGCGCACGGTTCGCGTCAAATCTCATCAGGCACGGCTTGATTGATGAATATCATGTCTTTGTGAATCCAACGGCTTTGGGAGACGGAATGCCAATATGGAAAGAGGTCCTGAGCCAAATCAAGCTTAAACTACTCAAAGCCACGGTGAGCAAGACGGGGATTGTGATCCTTTGCTATCAACCAGTTTGATTGAATAACGGTCTTGAAAAAAAGAATTGTGATCATTGAATAAGCACATCATGAAATTCAATTCCATCGAACCCTTTATTCCTTCTGGTGGTGATTTTGAAGCGTCAAAAAAATTATTTCTGGCCATTGGATTCGAAATACGTTGGGAGGCGAATGGTTATGTCGGCTTTCAGCAAAACACTTGTCAGTTTATCCTCCAAAATTATGATGACAAACACTTTGCAGAAAACCTGATGATTCGTGTTGTTGTGGATGATTTGGATGACTTCTGGAAGGAGATCAGCAAAAAAGAGTTGGATAAACAATTCAAAGTCAAATTGAAAGGGCCAACAAAATTCCCGTATGGCCGTGAAGCCCACCTCATCGACATCGCCGGCGTTTGCTGGCATTTTGCAGAAGGGGAATGAATTCTCGCACTTGTTTGGGCTGGCTGTAACCGGCCGAGCCTCTCTTGAGTCTAACTGCAGATAAGGATAATGTCAACCCTTCCATGATCAGGAATTACATCAAAGTAGCCTTCCGGAACCTGTCTAAAAACAAAACCTATGTCGTCATCAACACCTTTGGGATGGGCATTGCGATGGCGTGCTGCCTGACGGCTTATCTGCTCGTAGCCTACAACATTGAGTTTGATGATTACTTTAAAGATGAGCAAGTCCAGCATGTTGTCAAAGTGATGAATCACTTTGTTCAACCCGACGGGAAACAATACAAAGAACTCGTGGCCCCTATCCTCATGGGGCCAGCTGCATCAGAAGAGCTTGCAGGCATCGAAACATTTACCAGGTACTGCAATCAGAATGGCTCACTGAGTTTTATGGATCAGGCATTTTATGAGAATATTCGGTTTGCTGACGCTCCATTTTTCGATATTTTTAAACTAGATCTGAAGAGTGGATCGTACAAAAATTTCGGCAGCGAGAAGTCCATCTTCATCAGCGAAGAATTGGCAAAAAAATACTTTGCCGATGATGACCCTCTCGGGAGGAACATGTCAGTAGAATTAAAGAACAAGAAATATGATGTCGTGGTGGGAGGAGTCTTCGATAAGATTCCGTTGAACTCATCCTTCAATATCGGTGCTCTCATGCGCATCGAAGTGTTCATGGATGTCCATGAAATCGGGCCCAACGATTGGGCGAATTATGATGCCACCTTACTCCTCAAACTAACCGACAATCAACAACTGCAAACGATCGCTGAACAATTGAAGAAATATGGCGCTAAAAGAAATGAAGTGCGTAAAGAATCCACCACCACCTCCTTTGAATTGTTACCCTTCCGGGAAACCGTTGTAAGAGATGAAATCAGGCAATCTGACCTTCGCCATCCAATACCTTTCGTTGCTCTACTTATTTTCAGCACGTTGGGGTTCATCATTTTGCTGATCGCCTGTTTCAACCTGACCAACACCACCATTGCATTGACTGCGAGCCGGATAAAAGAAATCGGCGTGAGGAAGGTCGTCGGCTCGAGCAGATCGCAGATCACCTATCAATTCCTTCTGGAAATGGTGATCACTCTTTCGTTTGCCTCCGTAGCAGGGTTGCTAATGGCGCAAATTATTGTTCCAAAATTCGCAGAGATGTGGCAACTCCAGTATGGCCTCGGGGACTTAAACGGCACAAACTTCATCATCGGCCTATTGATGTTGATATTTGTATCCGCCATCCTTGCCGGCCTCTACCCTGCCCTCTCGAGCAGCAGATTCAGACCTGTCATGTTGCTGAAGGGTGGAATGAAAATAAAGGGCACCAACTCATTGACCATGTCATTATTGATTGCCCAGTTTTCCCTGTCGGTGATCGTGCTGATTGCCGGAATTATCTTTATCCAGAACGAAGGGTATCAACAGGCCCTCGGCTTGGGCTATGACAAGGATAAAGTGTTAACCGTATCAATAGAGGGCCAGCAGGAGTACAACCGATTAAAGAACTTACTCGAAACACATCCCTCGATCGAAGTAATATCTGGTGCAAAAAACCATATCGGGCCATACAGCAGCTACCATGCCACCATCAAACTTGATACTGCAACATTTAAAACAAGGGCATATGAAGTGGGGGCCCACTATTTTGATGTGCTTGGAATGGGGATTGTATCCGGCCGTGATTTCATCGAGGACAATGAGACTGACTTCGCCTCCGCTGCAATTGTAGATGAGAACTTCGTAGCATTGCATGGACTGACGGACCCCATTGAAACGAGGATTACCTATAACGAGCAACTTTATCGCGTAATTGGGGTTGTGAAAAACCATTTGAGTGGGTTGAAAGAAAAAATAAATACAGATCATTTCTTTACGATGGTTAAGCCCACTGAATACCAGACTATGGTCATCAGAACAGATTCCAAAACTATTTTGGAAACACAAGCCTACGTGGAGGAACAATGGAAGAAAATATCTCCCGGCAAACCCTTTCAAAGTAAATTGCAGGGGGACATCATATTTAATGAAGCGAATGGATACAACACAAATCTCAGCCAGATATTTCTCTTCCTTACAATCTTAGGTTGCTTGCTCTCTGCTTCCGGAATTTATTCACTTGCCCGCCTAAACGTTCAGAAGCGGACGAAAGAAATTGGAGTGCGGAAAGTTTTGGGTGCCAGCGTCACAAGTGTCATTCAACTGGTCAATAGAGAATTCGTTGCTGTCCTCCTGCTGGCCATGACGGTCGGTGGGGCCGGAGGATTTTTTCTAACGGACGCATTGCTTGACAATTTATATGTTCAACACATAGAAGTTGGGATTACACCGGTTGTTCTCTGTGGCATGTTAATCTTCCTTATTGGAATTTCCACCACCAGCGGAACGATTTTCAAAGCCGCACAGGCCAATCCCACAGAAAGTTTAAGATCGGAATAGTCACGCCTGAAGTTATCAGACCGGTTTTCTGCAGGGTATAATTTCAATCAGACGGATTATCATGATCGACAAAGAGATTGTTTATCTTGCTTTACAAAAAAAATTAATCAAGCCATGTATCATTATGAAAAGGTAGGCTCCACGGAGGCGCTCCAACTCATTCAATATTCGGTTCGGGAAGTTGAAAGAAATAGCAAATCAGTGGCAGTCGCAGTCTGCGGACCAGAAGGTGAATTGATCGCTTTCGTTATTATGGACGGAGTCAAACCCACTTCGTCACAACTCGCCCGGAACAAAGCCTACACTGCTGCTGTGAGCTGGACAGAAACCAGCCAATTGGGTGAACGAATGCGCACCAAAGATCATCCTGCATTCTGGGGCGATGATCGTATTACCGGCTTCGGCGGTGGCATTCCCATTATTCAAAATAACAAAGTCATTGGAGGCCTCGGCGTAAGTGGCTTGCCTGAAGCAGATGATATCCTTCTTGCGAAGGCAGCCATCAAAGAAGTATTTCAGTATTGATTCTTTTTAGTACTTGGTTTTGGTGAGTACTTAATTACTCACATCAGGAATTCCGATGTTACTGCACTGGAATTTTTATTTCACCCTTTCATGGTTTTATGATTTTCTATTCGCCTTGATCGACAGGGCTTTACCCTATCTTCCTCAAGTTTTCACCCTCAGGCTTTAATGTATTCTCACTCCAAAATTGGATATGGTGCATCGCTAGGACGCTCTTCCAGATTAAATTGCATAATGGTCCGTGCGCAGGTATTCCATCTGAGGATGGCATCGTTATTTGCTGCGGGCGCAAGTTTTTCGGCTTTCTCGTAATAGTCCATCGCCTCGAGGTACCACTCGTATGCATCAAAGTCAGAGCCATGAACAGCAGAACTGAGTGCCACATTGCCCTGACGCTCGTGGATGAGGCCTGTGTAGTAATTTCTCAAATAATCATCTTTCAAACTGAAAGCCATGTCCTGTGCTTCTTTGGCCACTGTCATGGTGGATTGACCGAACTGGTCAGTGAGGGCCAGGAGTAAAACGATTCGGGCTTTCTGGTTGTCTTTGTCTACTTCCAGAATATCGAGGCAGATACTCTCTGCAAGCTTCGGGGAGTTCAACAGACGATAATGTTCTGCTTTTGCCAGGGCTGTCTCTACTCCATCTTTGGAAAGGGGTTTCAGCTTGAAAACTTGATTTTTCATATCGTTCCGGGATATTGTCTTCTAATTTACTATTTATTAAACAATCGAAAAAAGCGCATGAGAGGATCGTAAAACTTGTCTGCCACACGCTCTTTTAACGGAATAATCGCATTGTCGGTAATAGTTATTTTTTCAGGGCATACATTCGTGCAGCACTTGGTGATGTTACAGTATCCAATACCCCCGTCGGTCTTCAAATCCCCTCTCCGATCCTCTATATCCAGCGGGTGCATCTCCAGCGCAGCGGTGTAGACGAGGTGGCGTGGACCCAAAAACTTCTCATGAAGATTGTGCTCACGCAATACATGGCATACATCCTGGCACAAGAAACACTCAATGCATTTTCTAAACTCCTGAACACGGTCAATGTCACCTTGCGCCATCCTCCACGTGCCATCGGGCGCATCCGGCTTTCTTGGCTTGAATTTTTTGATCTTTAGCTTTGTTCGATAGTTCACCGAGACATCTGTTACGAGGTCTTTGATCACGGGAAATGCTTTCATGGGCTGGATGGTGATGGGTTTGTCCGCCGGCAGATCCGCCATGCGTGTCATGCACATCAGCTTCGGATGCCCATTGATCTCTGCCGAACATGACCCACACTTGCCTGCCTTACAGTTCCATCTTACGGCCAAATCATTGGCGCTCTCCGCCTGAATGTGGTGTACCGCATCAAGGACAACCATACCCTCACTAATGTCAGTCGAGTACTCCTCGAAGTGGCCTCCGGTGGAATCTGTGCGCCATATCTTGAATGTGGTCTGCGACATGTTTAGTTTATATTAGTAGTAGTCAGTATCAAGTGGTAAGGGAATGCATCGCTACATCGTCTTTGTCTTTCTACTTACGTCTTAAGTCTATTACTTATTTTCATCGATGATCTGCTGTAAATCGTCCCGCATCCTTTGTTTCGGGACATGCGTTACTTCCATCTTCCCATCCTTACCCTTCTTAATGCTGATATTGAGTCCGCCGAAATGATCGCTCTTCTCCTGAAAGTCCTCTCTAAAATGTCCTCCCCTGCTTTCCTTCCGCTCACGGGCGGCGATGGAAATGGCTTCTGCAATGGTGAGCATGTGCTTTAATTCTATGGCAGTATGCCAGCCAGGGTTGTATCCACGATTGCCACCGCAGGCAGCTGCTTCGGCCTGTATCTTGAGTAGGTTAATTTTACCAATCGCTTCTGTTAATTCTTTATCTGTTCGCACGATGCCCACTAATTCTTGCATCATATCTTGCAGGTTGGACTGAATTTGAAATGGGTTTTCTCCTGTCTTATTTGGTTCCCGATCAAATGGCGCGAGTGTAGAAGCGGCAATCTCTTCTACCTCTAGATCATTGATTTTCCCTGCCGGATTTTCTTTGGCAAAGTTCGCCGCATGTTCTCCTGCAAGCTTGCCAAACACCAGCAAATCAGAAAGGGAATTGCCTCCAAGCCTGTTTGCTCCATGAAGCCCTGCGGCACACTCGCCAGCGGCGAATAATCCACCAGTGCTGGTCATTTGAGTATCTGCATCAATCTTCACACCGCCCATGATATAATGCGTGGTGGGTCCCACTTCCATGGGCTCCTTTGTAATATCAACACCAGCCAGTTCCTTAAACTGGTGATACATGCTGGGCAATTTTCTTTTAATATGTTCTGCAGCGTTCGGGAGTCTTTCTTTTATCCATGCTATATCCAAAAATACTCCCCCATGAGGTGAGCCACGGCCTGCTTTGATTTCTCGTGTGATGCACCGAGCCACATGATCGCGGGTAAGCAACTCCGGAGGTCGCTTGGCATTCTTATCTCCTTGTGTATACCGCCAGCCTTCCTCCTCGTCCATCGAAGTTTGTCCCTTGTAATTGTCTGGGATATCATCAAACATGAAACGTCTGCCTTTGTTGTTCCTCAAGACGCCTCCTTCTCCACGCACACCCTCGGTGATCAACAATCCACGCACACTGGGAGGCCACACCATGCCCGTTGGATGGAACTGGACAAACTCCATGTCGATAAGTTCCGCTCCGGCGTGATAGGCCAAAGAAATTCCACCTCCTGTACAATCCCAACTGTTGCTTGAGATTTTATATATCCTGCCCATTCCCCCGGTCGCAATGATAACGGCCTTGGCATGAAACACCTTGAAAAGTCCTTTCTCACGATCATAACCAAAGGCACCCACTACTCTATCTCCATCTTTTAGCAAACTCACCATGGTGTATTCCTGATAAATATCCATGCCTTGATGGATGCCGTGGTCTTGTAATGTTCGTATCATCTCAAGGCCCGTGCGGTCACCCACGTGTACCAGACGAGGATATTTGTGTCCTCCGAAATTTCGTTGCAGGATCTTTCCGTCGGCCGTCCGGTCGAAGACTGCACCCCAGGCTTCAAGTTCTTTCACGCGTGCAGGGGCTTCTTTGGCATGTAGTTCAGCCATGCGCCAATTGTTGAGGTATTGACCTCCGCGCATCGTGTCGGCAAAATGGACTTTCCATCCGTCGCGATCATCTACGTTGGCGAGTGCGGCGGCGATACCACCTTCTGCCATTACGGTATGTGCCTTGCCAAGCAACGACCGGCAAACGACCCCTACCGAAACCCCTGCAGCAGATGCCTCTATGGCTGCACGAAGGCCTGCGCCTCCTGAGCCAATCACCAAAACATCATGATGGTATGTTTCAAATTTTTCCATTCAATCAACTTATGTTGCGCCAGAGCGCAGCTTTATACTTTCCACTTTAAGCTTTCAGCTTCAATCTTCTAAAATATCCTCCAGTCAGTCCACACACCCATCGACACAAGCCTGACATAAATATCTGCGAAGGCCACTCCAAACAAACTGCACCACGCCCAGTTCATGTGTCCACGGTTGAGACAGCTTGCACAATTGTAGGCTGTCTTTTTAACCGGTGACTTTGAAAGCACATCTTTGAAGCCACCCACCAGATGTCGGAATGAGTGGCAACCAAATGTATAGCCTCCCAGCAGTGTCGCATTCAACGCCAACACCAAGGTGCCCACACCGATTCCAAAATTTTCTTCTCCTGTGATTGGATCAATAAACCACATGGCCTTGAATGCATCGTAGGCGAGAATGAGCACAAACAATATCGCCAGGTACATAAAGTATCGATGAACGTTTTGCATGATCAGCGGAAATGAATTTTCTCCCAGGTACGTCTTACGCGGCTCTGACACAGTGCATGCAATAGGGTCCGCCCAAAATGATTTATAGTAAGCCCCCCGATAATAATAGCACGTGAACCGCATGCCCCCAGGTGCCCAAAGAATGAGGAGGGCTGGTGAAAATGGCAAGATCAACGGCCACCACGATGGCTTGGGTCCAAACCAACTGTGGGGGGAGCTGCCAAATATTTCAGGAGAATAAAATGGAGAGAGGTATGGACCGAAAGCGTAATTGTCACCCTGGAAGGCAGCCCAGGTTGCATAAACAATAAATGAGGAGAGCCCTATGAAAACCAATAAGGGTCGCACCCACCATGAATCTTTTCTAGCCGTATGTCCGAAACCTGGGTGCGTCAAAAGAGATCGAGTCATTAATTTAAAGGGTGAGTTTAGATAAAAATATGTCCAAAAACAACAAGAATGGGACGATTTCAATGTATTTCAAGAACGTATTTGGTTTCCTTGAAGGTAATTGACGACAGCAATTCATACATTGGTTTACACCCCCGGGAGAATAAAACTGACTCTACAGTTCAAAAAAAGTTCAAAATTAATTGACTGATTGTTAATAAGTTACTTTCATTTTTTTAAATTAGGATCGGCTATCCAAGTTTGATCATGAGACTTGTCACCATTTCTGGCATTGTAGTCCTTTTTGGCCTTATGGGTTGTGATACTCATGAGAACAACGGTCACACGAATCTTGTCAATGAGGCGATGGTTATGAAATATTTTGAAGCAGCTATTAAACCTGACTTCGAATCCATGGAAGAATTCTTATCAGAAGACTACAAGCAGCTGGGCCCTGCAATAAAAG
>JAYVRH010000064.1:0-8457 GCA_043776495.1 Cyclobacteriaceae bacterium | reverse complement strand
ACGGAACGTATTTGATTCCTACGTTTGCGATTCATCTTTATTACGATGAAGAAATGCCTAATAACAAAGCCGTTCAAAAATCGATTGAGATTGGCAGGAAGACAAAAGAAAGCATGTACACCAACATGAGGTTGGCCGTGAAAAAGGGAGTGAAATTTGGGCTAGGCTCTGATTATGTGGGCTGGCCGGCTGAATATTCTGCGAAAGAGTTTTCAGAATACCTAAAAGTGGGCATGACACCCATGCAGGCCATTATGTGTGCAACGAAAGTGAACGCTGAAATACTTAAAAAGGAAAAAGAAATCGGCACCGTAGAAGTTGGTAAGTTGGCCGACCTGATCGCGGTGAAAGGCGACCCCCTCAAAGACATTTCTGAATTGCAGAGAGTAAAGTTTGTAATGATGGGAGGGAAGGTAGTGAAGAATGAAAAATAGGACTTGCCGACAGTGCGCTCAGGCTTCGACTCCGCTCAGCCTGACCGCACCATGGAACGCTCCGTCTGACCTGCGAACTCTCAGTCAGACAGAGCGAACTCTCAGTCAGACTGAGCGGAGTCGAAGTCAGACTGAGGGATTCGAATCCCACATAAACAATTATCTATGATCAGAAGTCTTGCTATCTACATGTTGCTGTTACTCCTCATTTCAGGATGCAGTCAAAAAAAGTCCGAACAAGCGAAAGATTGG
The DNA here is from genome assembly GCA_043776495.1 of Cyclobacteriaceae bacterium. Lineage (GTDB taxonomy): Bacteria > Bacteroidota > Bacteroidia > Cytophagales > Cyclobacteriaceae > ELB16-189. The sequence continues at coordinate 7,771 of JAYVRH010000064.1, read as the reverse complement.
ATTCCCTTATTCAATGGACATGACCTTACAAACTGGACAGTCAAAATTCACCACCATGAAGTAGCGGAAGATCCCGAAAACACCTTCCGGGTTGAAGATGGTATGATTAAAGTAAGGTATGATCAGTATGGAGATTTTAATGATCGTTTTGGACACTTGTATTATGACCAACCTTTCTCCCGGTTTCACCTGGTGGTGGAATACAGATTTGTGGGTAGCCTCCAGTCGGGAGCTCCTGAGTACACGATGCGCAACAGCGGCGTGATGTTTCATTCTCAAGATCCCCGTACCATGCCGAAAGAACAAAACTGGCCCATCTCCATTGAGATGCAATTCCTGGCAGGTCTTGATGATGGTAAGCCTCGCCCAACTGGCAATATGTGCTCTCCCGGTACGGAAATTGTTTTTGAAGGGAAGCAATATGAAAATCATTGTCTGAATTCTACCTCTAAAACCTATCCCATCAATGAATGGGTGCGGGCCGAACTCATTGTTCTGGGGGATTCATTGATCACACATATTATTAATGGAGATACCGTGCTTCAATACAGCAAACCTACCATGGGTGGAGGTGTCGTGCAGCGCTATGACAGTGCGTTCTGGCAACCGGGTAAACCACTCACATCCGGATTTATTGCGTTGCAAAGTGAGGGACAGCCAATCGATTTTCGAAAAGTTGAATTGCGGGTCCTTAAATAGAAATTTGCCAGCTCATTTAGAATGCTGAGAGCCGCCGCAAAATATCCCAATTAGGGAATTAAAGGGTGTGGGTGGATGATCGTTCCTCCTTTTCTATAACTGAGTTCTATAGAAGAACTTTTTCGGCAAGTACCCTTCGTATTCCTTTTATTGGTTTTGATTCAAATTATCTTTATTATTAACAGCTAATTCCTAAACCGCTATTTGATGCCTTCGATCGTCACTGGATTTGAATATGATATTTTTGTTAGCTACCGGCACAACGACAATAAGTACGATGGATGGGTGACGGAGTTTGTGGAGAAACTTAACCAGGAGTTGGACGCTACGCTGAAAGACAAGGTGTCCATTTTTTTTGATAAGAATCCCAGGGAAGGCCTGCAAGAGTCACATCACGTGGATCAATCGATCCATCAGAAGATCAAATCATTGATTTTCATTCCCATTATATCCCAAACTTATTGTGACACGAGTTCCTTTGCATGGATACAGGAATTTAAGGTCTTCAAGGCTGAGTCGGCAATTGATCGTTTGGGACAGACGCTAAAACTAGTAAACGGAAATTATGCCTCCCGGATTCTCCCCGTCAAGATCCACGACATTGATGTTGAGGATGTGAAACTCCTGGAAAATGAACTGGCGGGCGCATTGCGCTCCATTGATTTCATCTACCGCGACGCAGGCGTGAACCGTTCTCTGCGACCTGTAGACGACGAACTGGGCAGTGTGGCGGGCAGGACCTTGTACAGAAACCAAATCAACAAGCTTGCCAACGCCATCAAGGAAATTATCCAGGGAATCAAGTTGGCAGAACGGGGCACCCCCGAACCTTTACCAAGTCATAATTTGACAGCCCATCAGATCGTTCCAAATATATTCAGTACTTCTTTGCCTTCTGCTATCAAAGTCCAGGTGATCGACCGGCAACGCCCGAATGTTTACCTGGCATGGACGTCTAATGATCTGAAGGAGCAGCGCGAAGAAATGACAATTATTTTACAGAAGGCAGGATTCAATGTACTGCCTTCCACGGATTGCCCCGCAGATGATAAAACTTTTAAAGAAAAAGTGGCGGAAGAAATGAGTCGTTGCGCTTGTTCCCTGCACATGCTCAGCGGAGAATTTGGCAGACGATTCGAATCCGACGAGGAAATATCATTTCCTCAGTTTCAGTTTTTGGAATCAAAGAAAAAAATTGATGCTCCTGATTCAGGATTTCATTCGATTGTGTGGCTCTACCCGGAGAGCAGTCAAACCGTTAAGCCTGCACAGCAAAACTTCATAAAATACATACGCAACAACATCACGCGCAACATGATGTTCTCCAACAGCGCAGGCCCCATGCAACTGGTGGATGATATTCGCGTGATCATGATGAAGAAAGACGTGGCGGTTCACGATTCCAAAGACACTGACATCTTCTTTATTTTCAATCAGCAGGATGAACAGGAGGCTAAAATCATTACCGATAAACTGAGTCTTGAATATCCGGTTGAGATCATGAACATCATGCCCGATGGTGAGGATCAATACCGCGACATTTCCTCACAGCAAATTCCGAGGAGTAAACTGGCAGTCGTATATTTTAAGTACGCAGCCGATTGGGCCTTGCCATTTATTAAACAGATTTGGAAAGAAGTCGGTGGTGCCTCTTCACCCACACCATTGTTTTTAGTAGGTGATGATGACCCAAAAACGAACATGGCTCGCAACTTCAAAGCTCCAAAAGTAGTTTCCGTGATCGTTTCAAAAGAAAATATCGCAGCGGAGGTGAAAAAAGTGTACACAGCAGTAATCAATCTTAAATAATTGTATATGGATTTAAGAATGATGATCAACGAAGTAAGATTTTCGAAGTAAGACAAGACATGTTTGAAGAATATCAGATCTGCCCGTACACCGGTCTCCGGTCATTTACCGAGGAAGAGTCCCTCTATTTTAAGGGACGAGAGGAACATATTGAGCAGGCCACTGATCAGCTGCAGCGCAACAAGTTTTTAATGCTCACGGGGGCTTCAGGGGATGGTAAATCGTCGCTGGTATATGCCGGTATTGTACCGAATGCCCGTGCAGGCTTTTTGAAATCAAAATATACTCAATGGTGTGTCGCCGATTTTAGACCGGAGCGTAGCCCCTTTCGCAACTTATGCAAAGCGGTAGCCAAAGAACTTGGTATCACTAATCCAAACACAGTAGAGTCAGAATTGCAACACGGTTTTTCTGCTCTCGCAGATTTGTACCGGAATTCAAAACGGTTTATTGACGTCGATTCCGTTGCCTGGAACGAGGCCGACGGTAATGGCAAAGCAGGGCTCAAGCGTGAAGCGGCCAACTTGATCATTCTGGTCGATCAATTTGAAGAGTTCTTTACGAATCCTGAAAATTATTATCGCGGCGTCCCTTCCCGCGACTCCAATCTTGTTTTAAACCTCTTGCTTGAGACAGCGCGGATAGCCCTTCAGGAAGACCTTCCCATTTATGTGGTATTCACCATGCGGTCCGATTTTATCGGGCAATGTGCTGCTTTTCGCGGGCTTCCCGAGTACATTGGCTTTTCCCAGTTTTTTGTCCCCCGGCTCAACCGCTCACAGCTGCAACAAGTTATTGAAGAGCCCGCTAAGCTTAGCGGCAACCTGATTACCCGCAGGTTGACAGAACGGTTGATTCACGACATCACAGATGGTGTGGATCAGCTTCCTATTCTTCAGCACGCCTTGAACCAGATTTGGGTGGCCACCAACAGAGGAAAGGAAGAAATGGATTTAATCCACTACGCCATGGTGGGAGGCATGTCAGTTTCGGAATTGCCGGATGAGCAGGTGACGAGCTTTAGCAAGTGGTTTAATGCACTGCCTGAAAAAATAAAGTCGTTCTACCAGGAGCCTAACCTGCAAAATGTGCTTGATACACACACCAATAAGATCTATGAGGAGGCTGCTTCCTATTACGCGAAACGAGCGGGCAAATCGATTTCCACAGAAGATGCGAAAAGGATCATAAAGATCGCCTTTATCTGTCTGACAAAAATTGACCAGAGCCGGGCCGTTAGAAACCGCATGACACTCAGAGAAATCACCAACATTATTGGTGATCCGGCGTTGGATACCAAAACCGTTGGGCAGGTCCTGGATATTTTCAGGGAACCCGGCAATACATTTATCAGGCCCTTCATCGTGGAGGAGAATCCCGAAAGCCAGGCACTGAATGAATCAGATGTGCTGGACATTACCCATGAAAGCCTGATCCGCAACTGGGAGTTGCTGGAGCAATGGGCCAAGGAGGAATTCAATCATCATACCATCTATCAGGATTTCCATCAGCAAGTGACCCGGTGGGAGCAAAACAATCAGTCGCGGGGTTTCCTGTTGCCGATTGGTCCGCTTACGTATTTCGAAAGTTGGTTCTTCGGATTGAAGCCCAATAAATATTGGGTGAACCGATATCTGAGTGTAGAGGAGCAGGATATGCGGCATCTCGCAGAAGCAGAACAAGCTATTGAACTTTCTCAGGAGTTTTTGCGCCAGAGCGCCTCCCGGCATATGGTCACGCGGGCGGTGATGAGGTTCGGTCCAAGAAAAATTGCTGCCGTATTAGCGATCATTTTGGCTTTAGTCCTGAGCTCATTCTACTATACGGAATCGGTAAAGAAGAGAAATGATTCTGTGATGAAACAGATCGAGGAAGATGCCTTCCTGTTGCTACAAGACAAATCCGTTTCCAATACCCAGAAAAGGGTTTATGTCCTTAATAAGGAAAGACTTCAACCGGGATCGTTTGAAAAAATCATTTCCGGTTTACCCAATCTTGAAGATAAAATCATAGGGGCCATTGGCACAGCGCAGGAACTTACCAACGAAGACAGAAATGGAGAGAACCCCTTAATTGCAAAAGCTTTTATTTGTGGCGACAGTCTTCTGAATATAGCGCGGACTTCGAATGAGGTGAGTAAAGAGTTTTTGCTCACCTGGCTGGTGAATTTTATGGAGTCCGCAGACTATTCGATTCACTTTAAGCCAGATGAGAGATTATCGAATATGGTAAAAACCAGGACCCGGGATTTGGGTGAATTGGTCTATGGAATTTTTCAGAAAGGAGAAGGGCAAAACTGGAATGTGAAAGACCTGAATGAAGGTCTTGAAACTGCTTTGAACCACAAGGTATTTAGCAAGGAAGAAATTCAAAATTTGACCCTATGGCTTTCTCCGTTGGAAGGAAATCAAACGACCTTTGCCGGCTTAATTTATAGTCGTGAACGATCGATCAATGTTGGGGGACAACAGCACCAACTGGCCTTTAATGGCCTCTACGAAGAACTCGCTTTTTTGTATGCCAGCCTGGGAGAGGTGAGTAAAGTAATGCAATGTGTTGACACCCTTCATTCGTATCATGTTGATTTCAATGATTACACCATTGATGGATATACGCCCGCGGCTTACTTCGCCAAGTATGAGCATTGGGATGGACTGAAAGAATATGCTTCTGCCTATTCAAAAAGGAGGAGTCAGACAACATTTGAATTTTACGAGAAAGTATTGGACCGGGCTGGGTTAGCTAGTTTTATGCTTACAAGAAAAACCGAAGGCAATGGACCTCGTCAAAATAAATGGCATAATTCCGTGCTTGAATTTTTAGATTCTGCGAATATTCGGGAATTATATAACGTGTATCAGGAGGCTATCCTGCATGATTCCAGATCCCCAGATGAGTTGAATTTCAATTTGGCGATCTACTACAAACATCTGGGTTTATACCTGGCCAAGAGGTATGAGGATAAGAAAATCAAGGGCTGGAAAGAGGCAGTCTTCAAGTTGTTTGCAGGTTCGTGGGACCATTACCGGAAGATTAGCAAAAATTACCTGAATCAGGGAGTTCCAATGAGAATGGAGGAATTTGGTACAATGATACCCAGAAAATTTCTTTATATCTATCCTGATATCATAGTAAAGGAGGCTCCTATAGAACCAAGATTATGGTTATCCAATTATTATTCTGGTATTTTCTTTGAGTTTTTGAATCACAACAATCTACTTAATGAAATCTATCCGGGTTTTGAAGAAGTGGAATTAGTACGATTGTGGATTGCGGCCTATAAGAACCTGGCCGTTGGAGGTGGGTTCGATAATCCAATTGAAGTGGAAACGTTGGAAATGGTGGACGCTTTCTTTACGAGCCATCCGGAGAGCAATAAAATTGATAAGAACTTAGTGCGGCTACTATTGGCCGTGGCATACTTTGACTCCGGTCAACCCGAGACAGCACAACGAAAGGTAGAATTGTTTGTGCCTGCCAACTTTGGGAATATTTTGAGCGATGCTTTCCCTTTTCAAAATAACCTGAGCTTCCAGTTGATTGGGGATTCATTTCTCAACCTGGCCAGTCTGGGTGAATTTGCTGAAGCTTCCCATTTAATGGTCAACATTACGGACGGACGGAACAGGGCCGGTATCTACACCTATACGTCAGCCCGTTTGAGTTTGCTTGGAAATATCGCGTTGGCAAACCAATACTTGGACTCGGCAAAAATGGAAGTAGCCGAAATGGATAAAATAGAGCCGGATGCCTGGGATTTCAGAAAAAATCTGGCACACGCAGTGGCACTGTTGGACGAGCAAGGCAAAGAGAAGGCCATCCAATTGGTGCGCAATCTGGACAATACCTGGCGTCTATTATCGATGGGTTTGATTACACGGGCAATGGTGCACAACAGTGAGTATTACCTGGCCTACTCCGGTTTTTCAAAGTTCACGTCTCAGGATATGAAATTGTATTACATCAACAATATCCTTTATGAAATGAACGTAACCGAATCCCGGAAGGGCTGGGGCGAATACGACAGAGATTTTAACTGGATTTATAACACCATCGGATACTCCAATTGACAGAGATCAAGAATCAGCATTCGTTAATCGACAATCATAAATCAATGAAAACCAAATGGATTTAAGAATAATGATTAACGATCCCTATAGAAGCTATCAGGAGAATAACCCTGCCTGCCGGCAGGCAGGGAAGTTGAGTCTCCTAATTAGGAAAACATGACTGAAGCACTTACCATATGTCCCTACCCCGGCCTGCGGTCCTACAATGAAGAGGAATCGCTGTATTTCAAAGGGCGTGACAGCCACATCACCGAGGTAATCAGTCTACTTCAGAAAAATAAGTTCCTGATGGTAACGGGAGCTTCGGGTGATGGAAAATCATCCTTAATATTTGGAGGGTTGGTGCCGGGCGCCAGGGCCGGTTTTTTCAAAGCCAGGTTTACCAACTGGAATGTGGTGCACTTCAGACCCGAGCGGAATTCATTGCGAAATTTCTCAACTGCCCTGGCCGCTGCATTAGGGATTCCAAGTGCATCCACGGTGGAAACAGAAATGCAAAGAGGCTTTTCAAGCCTGGTCGATCTGTATAAAAATTCCCGCTTTTACCTGGAATCAAAATCGCCTGGCGTGGGAGAAGCGGAAAGAAAAACAGCCAACCTGCTGGTGGTGGTGGACCAGTTTGAAGAATTCTTTACCAATCCGGAAAACTATTTTAGGGGCGCACCTTCGCTGGAAGCACAGACAACCGTCAATCTTCTATTGGAGACGGCAAGGATAGCGCTCAAAGAAGATCTGCCCATCTTCATCGTCTTTACCATGCGGTCCGATTACATCGGGCAGTGTGCTTCCTTCCGGGGACTGCCTGAATACATCGGATTTTCACAATTTTTTGTGCCCCGGTTGAAAAGAATAGAGCTCCAGCAGGTCATTGAAGAACCCGCCCGCCTGAGCGGCATTAAGATTTCCAGGCGACTCGTGGAGCGCCTGATCTTTGATCTGGAAGAAGGTGTGGATCAGCTTCCCATTCTGCAACACACCCTCAATCATATTTGGCTGGCAGCAGATAACGGGAAGGAGGAAATGGACCTGATTCATTATGCCAAAGTAGGAGGCATTCATCCCCACGAATTGCCGGAAGAAGAGAAAACAAAATTCGACGCCTGGTTTAAGGTATTGCCTTTCTGGAAACAAAACCTTTTTGAACAGCCTGGATTAAAAAAAGTCTTGGACATCCATGCGGATATGCTGTACTT
>JAYVRH010000063.1:0-8467 GCA_043776495.1 Cyclobacteriaceae bacterium | reverse complement strand
CGTGCGGCTTGCTGAACTGCCAGGTGTTCTTCGGTGAGTTGAAAATTCATAGTACGATCCGGATGTGCTAATTAACTAAAGATTCATCAAATAGTTCTTACGCAGAGGGAGAGAACTTCCTGTTTCTGGCACACCAATGAGCTGGCATCATTTGGAAGACAAAAGCCCCGAAATTATCGGGGCCATCCTTCTACTCAAGTGAATAAAAAAATCTAATCCCGGCTGCCACCCAAATAGAGCATTACATAATATACCAGCGTGGTGATAGCACCAATCGCTGCAACGACATAAGTCATCGCTGCCCACTTAAGGGCATCCTGGGCCATATCATATTCTTGTGGTGTCACAATGTTTCGTGCTTTCACCCATGCCAATGCCCTGTTGCTTGCGTCAAATTCAACGGGCAAAGTAATGAGGGCAAACAATGCAAAGACAGCATAACACACGATCATCACAAGCAGTGCAGTCTTCCAGGGCAGAATGCTACCGGCAAAGAATCCACCAAAAATCATTGCCATCATAATGAAGTTCAACACGCTGGCGCTGATATTCTGAATCGGTACCATCGCAGAGCGGAATTGCAGCATACTATATGCAGTAGCGTGTTGTACAGCATGACCACATTCGTGAGAAGCAATTGCGGTAGCTGCTGCATTGCGTCCATGAAATACATCCTGGCTTAGATTCACCGTTTTACTGGCGGGGTTGTAGTGGTCTGTGAGCTGACCCTCCACGCTCACCACTTGAACATCATGAATGCCATTATCGGCTAGCATCAGACGCGCTACTTCGGCGCCTGTCAGGTCTTTTGTTAAGTGTGTTTGTGAATATTGTTTGAATTTGCTTTTCAGGCGGGAGCTTATGATCCAGCCAACCAGCATGAAAAAAACACCAATTACTAATGCACCCATTCCCATAATTCTAAAATTAAGTTTTTTTGATTTTCTCTATAATACGAGTGGTAGAATACCCCGGAACAAATTCGATGGTTTTTACTACGCCTCCATTCCTTTTCACAACATCTGCGCCAACGATATTTTCTGCCAAATAGTCACTTCCTTTCACTAAAACATCTGGCAGGAGTTCAGAAATTAACCGTAGCGGGGTGTCTTCATTAAAAAAGACCACTAAATCAATAGACTGTAATGAGGCAAGTACGTGTGCCCTTGAAATTTGGTCTTGAATGGGGCGGTTCGGCCCTTTAAACCGACCGATGGAATCGTCTGTGTTTAACCCTAAAACCAACCTATCTCCCAAATCACGGGCATGCTCCAAATAGTCAACATGACCGAGGTGGAGAATGTCGAAGCAGCCGTTGGTAAACACAACCTTTTTTCCCTCACGCTTCCATCTGCTGACGAGGTCCTTGGCGGCGGCAAGATCTTTTATTTTGTCGATTGCTTTTTCCATCGAATAAGCCAATAGCTAATAATTAACGATACGACACCCCCTACAATCATAATCAGCGTTTGCCAAGCATGAAAAATAAATACAAAGATGATCGCTTCTTCTTTAGGCAGCTGATATAAATAGTATAAACCACTTGGAACGATTACATGGTAAGAGCCTGCACCACCCGGCAATGGAGCTGCCATTGCAATTGCGCCCAGCGCAAAGACAGCGAGCACAGCACCAAATCCAAGGTTGGCTGTACTCTCAAATGCCATGATCACCCAATAACTCATCAGGTAATACAATAGCCAAATCACTCCTGAATAAAAGGCAAACAACCACTTGTTTTGAAGTTGGAAAACAGACAACAGGCCTTCTTTAAATCCTAAAATGATCTTCAAAAGTCGCTCATTTTTGCGAAAGAAGTAAGCACCGATCCCTACTCCAAGCAATCCAAGGGCCAAAACAAGGATAATCCATGATGGAACATGAAACCCAGATGTTCCTGAGGTCGATCCAATACCCAACGAAGTTAAGAATGACACCAACTTGTCCCACTCGACAATGAAGGCAATCAAAATCACGATCAGCAAACAGAGCACATCGGCGATGCGCTCTAATATTACCGTCCCAAATGAAACTTCTACCGGTGTGTTTTCGAGTTTGTATAGATTGTAACATCTTGAAACTTCTCCTCCCCTCGGGATAGCGAGGTTGACCAGGTATCCAATCATTAACGATAAGAAGCTGTTGCTCAGCTTAACATGATTCCCGGTTGGCACGAGTAACATTTTCCAACGCTCAGCGCGTATCAGGTGACTGATAAAGGCTGTCACAGCCATCAATAGCAAATAAATCTTGTCGGCCTCCTTCCAGGCCTTCCAGATGAAATCCATTTTATTCTCCCCCTCGGCCACCACTAATCCGCGTAATGAAAGCCACAGCAGCCCTGCCGTCAGCAGAATCATCAATGAATATTGTAGTATTGATTTAATAGGTTTGGACAAGGTCTTGAATGGTTAACGGCACAGGTGTTGAGTAAACTATTGTTCTAATTTTATACCTAGTGATTGATTCATGGTTTTATTTTTCTGACAGTAGCATATTATCAATCAGTCTTACTTCGCCCACATAACCTGCAATTAACAGGATTGTCTGGTCAGGCTCCTTAATGTTCTGCAAAAGAGCAAGGTTCTTAGCGTCAGCCAAGGCAAAGTATTCCAATTTCACATTGTTTTGAACACATCTTTTACTGACTTCCTCCTTCAAGTCTGAAAACGTTTCACCTCGAAGAAGTGCTTCACATGTTTGCTTAAGACTTTCAAAGAGACAGACAGACCTTCTCCTCTCGTCAGCAGTTAGGCGCATGTTCCTGGAGGACATCGCAAGACCATCCGATTCCCGAATAATGGGTACGTCAATAAGTTTCACATCAAATTTCAATTCCTCAATCAATCTTGAAATAATTCTGACCTGTTGAAAGTCCTTTTGACCAAAATAAGCGCGATTGGGTTGAATGATATTGAAGAGCTTGGACACTATGAGCGCAACCCCACTGAAATGTCCAGGCCGGAATTCGCCTTCGAGTATTTTGTCGAGTGAACCAAAGTCAATCTTGATTTGACTCGCTTCAGCATACATTTCGGCATCACCTGGATTAAAAATGGCATCACAACTTGCGTCAGTTAGCATTTGAACATCCTTTTCCAAGGTTCTTGGATACTTCTCAAGGTCAGTCTGATTGTTGAATTGCATTGGGTTCACATAGATAGAGCAAACGGTGATGTCGTTTTCTCTCCTGGATGCTTCCACCAAACTCAAGTGGCCCTGATGTAAGGCGCCCATGGTAGGGATTAATCCCACAGAAGCTTGAGCAGAACGGTGATGCTTTAAATAGGCCTTGAGCGGCCCCACTGCCTTAAAAATATGCATCCTAAGCCCTTTTTTGAAGGGCGCAAATATAGGCTTTATAATTGATTCACAGTTGAATAGGGGGTGAATTTGCCGTACCTTTGCATTCTTGTTCTCCTTTAAAAACCATAATTATGTCTAAACTACGTATCCTATATGTAGCCAGCGAGATTAATCCCTTTCTGCAAACCTGCGAAGTAGCTGAATTTGTGAGGAAGTTACCTCAGGCCATGCAAGAAAAAGGAATGGAGATTCGCATCCTGGTGCCAAGGTTTGGGTTGATTAATGAGAGAAAGAACCGGCTGCATGAGGTTGTACGTCTTTCAGGGATCAATATTTCGGTTGGAGATGAAGAGAAGCCACTGATCATTAAGGTGGCGTCCATTCCAAATGCAAAGTTGCAGGTATATTTTATCGATAATGAAGACTACTTCCATCGCAAGTCCGTATTTCATGATAAGGAAAACAAATTCTATGAAGACAACGATGAGCGCGCAATATTCTTTTGCAAGGGAGTCATTGAGACCGTGCGCAAACTAGGCTGGACGCCCGACATCGTTCATTGCAATGACTGGATTACAAGTTTTATTCCGTTGTATTTGAAGACAACCTATAAGAACGATCCACTCTTCAAGAACACCAAGACCGTTTTCACAATCTATAACAACAGTTTCACTCACAAATTTAAGGGTGACCTAATGGGAAAAGTGAAGATGATGGATATTGAAGACAATATGTTGGGACACCTAAAGACGGGGGATTACGAAGGGTTCATTAAATTGGGGGCCCAATTCGCTGATGTTGTTTCTTTCGCCGGGGACAATAAAAAACTGGAAGGATTAGTTAAGAAGATTAAAGAGAAGAAAGTTGAAACCATTGAGAAGGACGATAACTATACTGAATCGTTTTACAACCTTTATACAGAGTTGGCGGGGTAAAACAGGCGGCCTGCTGCTGTGTTTTCTCATATTTCTTTTTCTTTCTTGCCGGGATGATGCTGCTTACATCGGCCTCGAGAAAGTGCCTCGTTTGAATGCTCGTTTCATTGACGTACCGCTTAATCAAAGCGTTATTCAAATTGATGGGCTCCTTACCCGAAACACCACGGGAGATGCTCTTACCAGGATTTTGATGGGTAAATACAATGATCCAGCCCTTGGAAACATGACGGCGAGTGGATATGCTCACATCACACCCCCAATCCAAATCCCGACCGTATCGGCTTCGGCCACCGTTGATTCATTGGTACTACAGCTTAAGCTGGATTATTACTATTACGGATCTTCTAATGTTTCATCACAGCATTTGAGGGTGCATGAAGTCCTCGATACAATTTATCCCAACCGGGGATATTATACCACTTCCAAGGTGAACATTTCAATTAAGCCGCAGGGTGAAACAACTTTTACTGTTAGTCCCACCGAATTTGATGTTGCTTTGGCCCTAAATTCCGATGCCGATACCTCTAACAATAAGGTTTTCAATGTTCGCGTTCCGATTCACGGTGCGTTGGGCGATAGCCTATTGAATGATCTTGCGCTCCACCCGGAATTAGTCAAAGATGCCAAGAGGTTCATGGGCAAATACAAAGGCTTAGCGATCTTAACCTCCGATGCTGAGAAGATTTTAGGCATTAATCCTGTATTCCGCACCCCACTTCCTAAATCCACAGATACTAAACTGGCACTTTATTATTCAGATGGAGGAGTTCATTACAGGACAGACTTTCTATTATACAATTCCAATAACTCTTTGGGGATCTCATACCCCGCCATAAGTTTTTCCACCATCACCACCGATCGGTCTGCGACAGCCCTAAGCGGAATCAAATCAGGGGAAGAATTTATTCCCAGCGACAAGCGGGCATATCTTCAGAGTGGAACAGCACTTATAACAAAAGTTGATCTCACCAATTTCTATCATTTCATTGATACCCTTGATCATGTTGTTTTTAATTCTGCCGAGTTATTGACTTCGGTGATTTCATCTCAGACCCCACCGGCTCGCGTGCAAATGAGATTGTTGGATTCGAATGATGGGTTCCGATTACTAAATATTGATACGCTTGTCAATGGTGTTGTAACTCGATCAGTTGATCCTTATCTATCGAAAATATCAACGAGCATCTCATCATCTAATGCCACCACCAATCCACCTGTAGACATACTGGCCGAGCAGGGTGTGCGGATTAATGTCATTCCAGATCCGTATCGCCTCGATAATGTATTCATTACAGAATTCTGTCAGCAAATTTTTCATCATAAACACGATCCGAGGAAGGTAAATGCATTTGCCTTGATGCCCTCCGAAGCTGAAGCTTCAAAAGCCGTTAACCCAATGATTTTAGATCCTACTTTAACGCTTCGATTGTATTATAGTAAGCCGATTATTAAAATTCAATAAATAAATTATGTGCGGCATCGTAGCATACGTTGGACATAGGCAAGCCAGTGAGATCATCATCAAAGGTTTGAAACGGCTTGAATACAGAGGGTACGATAGCACGGGCATCGCTTTGCTAAATGGGGCCCTGAATGTGTATAAGAAGAAAGGTAAGGTTTCTGAACTCGAAGTGTATCTGAAAGGACTCGATCTCAAAAGTCATATCGGAATGGGACACACCCGTTGGGCAACCCATGGAGAGCCCAACGATGAAAATGCCCATCCGCATTATTCCTCCACAAAAAAGCTGGCCATCATCCACAACGGAATCATTGAAAATTATTCCTCTCTCAAGCAGGAACTCATCAGGAAGGGGCACACCTTTTTGAGTGATACAGACACTGAAGTCTTTATTCATTTTATCGAAGACATCCAGGAAAAAGAGGGCTGCACCCTCGATGAGGCAGTAAGACTGGCGTTGACCAAGGTAGTTGGAGCTTATGCAATCGTGGTGATGTCTTTTCAAAATCCAAACATGCTGATCGCAGCACGTAAAGGCAGTCCATTGGTGCTGGGGGTGGGCAAAGGTGAGTTTTTCATGGCCTCGGATGCCACACCCATTATCGAATATACAAACGAAGTTGTATACCTCAATGACCAGGAGATCGCAGTCATCAACAATGGAAAACTCACCATTAAGAATGTTGCAAACCTACCTTTGACACCCTACATCCAAAAAATAGACATGGAATTAGAGGCCATTGAAAAAAGTGGTTTTGAACATTTCATGCTTAAAGAGATTTTTGAACAACCTCGGTCCATTATGGATTGCATGCGCGGGCGAATGGATTCTGGTTCTAACCGACTCATCCTTGGGGGTCTGCGTGAGTACATAAAAAAATTGGTGAATGCGGACCGTATTTTGATTGTTGCCTGTGGCACATCCTGGCATGCGGGTCTTGTGGCAGAGTATTTCTTCGAAGAATTTTGCCGAATTCCAACAGAAGTTGAATACGCTTCTGAGTTCCGTTACAGAAATCCCGTGATTCGCGAAGGAGATGTAGTCATCGCGATCTCACAATCAGGAGAGACTGCAGATACATTGGCGGCCATTGACCTGGCAAAGTCAAAAGGGGCCATCATCTTTGGCGTCTGTAATGTGGTTGGCTCATCTATTCCACGCGCAACGCATGCAGGGGCATACACGCATGCCGGCCCTGAAATAGGTGTTGCCAGCACGAAGGCCTTTACGGCACAACTCACCTTGCTCAACATGATTGCCCTGATTGTTGCTCAAGCAAAAGGCACAATCACTGAACAAAAATTCCATGAGATGCTGGTCGAGATGGAAAATATCCCGGCTAAAGTAGAGCGTGCCCTTAAGTTGAACGAACAGATCCAGGTGATTGCAGAGGAATTTAAAGCCGTTCACAATTTTCTTTACCTCGGTCGTGGCTATAATTTTCCGGTGGCATTGGAAGGTGCGCTCAAGCTGAAAGAAATTTCTTACATCCACGCCGAAGGATATCCGGCAGCAGAAATGAAACATGGGCCGATCGCGCTGATCGATGATGAAATGCCCGTCGTATTCATCGCTACCAAAGACAGCTCCTACGAAAAAGTTGTTTCCAATATCCAGGAAGTAAAAGCCCGAAAGGGGCGCGTCATTGCAGTAGTGACGGAAGGTGACACGTTGATTCGCAGCATGGCGGAATTTGTGATTGAAGTGCCCGCCACCATTGAGCCGTTAATGCCGATGGTATCCGTGGTGCCTCTCCAACTGCTATCATATCATATTGCTGTGATGCGAGGTTGTAACGTGGACCAGCCGAGGAACCTGGCAAAGTCAGTTACGGTGGAGTAACTTTCGCTCAGAAGGGCTAGCCAAAATATCATACGTCTTTTTTGTTACCATATCAGCTCTTGTAATCAAAGGGCGGGCGTCCGTATTGAAATGATCTAATCGATATAATGAATATTTCATCGAAGTTAATAAATCAAAAAGCTCCAACTTTTCGTCCTTTGTTGAAGGGCCGAAACATTCTGTTACCAAATAAGGCCGGTATCGATTCACAATTTCAGGAATGGTTTTGACGATTTCCTTATCATAACCCTCTGTATCAATTTTTATGAACGTCAGCTTTGGCAAGAGTTCAGCATGGTGCTGATTCAAATACTGATTTAGATTCTTCCCTGTAACCTGAAATGTATAACGGATGTTTCTTCTATCATTGTGTGTGAACCCCACAATTCCTCCATTTCCGTAGGAGGGATCACCCGATCCAAAAACATACTCACCATCTACAGCGGTAGCTGCAAAATTCAAAGGGAGGATGTTGGTATTCTCTTTATTCAAATCTGAGTTGGCTTTTAATACCTTAAAAACGTGTGGATTGGCCTCAATCCCAAGAGTCGTACCCTTCACACCTGCTGCTAATGCCATCGGCACCGTGGTATCACCCTCATTGGCGCCAATGTCAATCACAAAATCTCCTTTCTTAATAAACTGCTTGAAGAAATTAACATTCTCCTGGGTTACTACATTGCCAAACTCCCCGGGGTGAAGCCACTGTGCGTACTGGATTAACCCTTCATCCGCAAGTTCAAAATCTACTACCCGAAATTCATACTCTTTGAATACTTTCTTTTTTCTGAATTTTGAGAATATGTCTAAGATACCAGCCATGATAATTTCGTTTACCAAAAGTTTTGAAGAATACGAATGCCTGGACTTACGCAAACCATTAAATATTTGCATTCTTCTTAGCGTTCTTTGCGTCTT
>JAYVRH010000062.1:0-8487 GCA_043776495.1 Cyclobacteriaceae bacterium | reverse complement strand
TTGTTGCCTGTGATGGAATCCATTCACCCATTCGAAAGAAACTATTGCCAACAAGTTTGCCGCGCTATGCAGGATATACTTGCTGGCGTGCCGTAGTGTATGATTTGCCGGAAGGTTTTAATCCTGATGAGACCACCGAAACCTGGGGCCCCGGAAGACGGTTCGGTGTTGTACCACTAAGCAACAACCGAGTGTATTGGTTTGCCACACTGAACGCACCAGCGAATGATGCCAAATACAGTAACTTTTCGGTAAAAGATTTAGAGGAGGTCTTTAAAGATTTTCATTTTCCCATTCCGGCGATCTTGGAACGAACGAAAAGCGAACAGGTTATCTGGAGTGATATCATAGACTTGAAACCCATTACACAATTTGCTTTTGGACGGGTAGTCTTGCTCGGAGACGCTGCGCACGCCACTACCCCCAACATGGGACAGGGTGCCTGCATGGCCATCGAAGACGCGGCAACACTGGCCAATGGCTTGGCAAAATATCCGGCTGAAGAAGCATTTCAAAAATTTGAACTTCACCGAATCAAACGCACGACACGCATTGTGAACCAATCCTGGACTTTCGGCAAGATCGCCCAACTTGAAAATCCGCTTTTGATTGCACTAAGAAACGGAGCCTTCAGGAGGGTACCGCAAAGCACCATCGACAAACAGTTGAAGGTACTGTATGATGTATCGTTTGACTATTAGAATCGGAATCAGTTACACAGCTACTGAATCATACACAATTACCTTTTCCCAAAGTGATGAATAGTTTTCGACAAACTTCTTGTGAATCGGATGCTCTTGATAGATGTTTTGTCCTGCCACATCATCAAAAAACATAAGTTCGGAAACGCTGAAACTATTATCAACTACAGGTCGCTTCTCGGTATCTGCCGGTACACCAATGTGGAGTTGGCGTACACTTTCAATTTTTTGAAGTGTCCTCAGCCCTTCAATCAATTTATCCAGGTCGGCTGAGGAGCCCGGGTTCTTAAGCCAAAAGAAAACATGATGGGTGAGCATAGATTTAGCGGGTTTGGAGGTGAAACTACTGAAGCTAAGTGCAGCAGCAATGGCTGTTAATGTGCCAAGGAAAGTTCTTCGGGATGATTTCAAGTTGGTAAATTTAAGGGTCGACAAAGTTATTTGAAATCCATATAAAGTTGTAATTGATTCGTTGGTCGAGGCCATGAACAATCAACATCCAACCAACAACTAACAACAATTGATTTGCTCTACCTAACATTCGTTATTAGTCTGAAATCGAAATTTTTATTGGAAAAAGATTGAATCTCATCTCATTTTTCTCCATTCTTGTAGTACATCGGCAAATGAAATTGTGAAATTGAATAGCTTAAAGATAGAAAAGATTGAAATGAGTTCCCGGTTCGAGAGAATCAACCAGGTTCTCGTGCTGATTCTTGTCAATATTATTCTGCAGCCAGCGGGGTGGTGTTGATCTGATTTAATACACAGAATTTTCAACCGCCCCGACCAAATCGGGGCGGTTTTGTTTTCTATATCAGGACACAAACTAACGATTGTTTTAAGAAGACTTATGTACTACAACGAAAGCACAGTTCTTTTCCTCGACGGAAAATTTGTAAAAGCGGCAGATGCAAAGCTTGATCTCTTCAGCCAGACGCTCCATTATGGATATGGTGTATTTGAAGGCATCCGAGCATACCATACGATCAATGGCACGAAGGTGTTCAAAGCGCATGAGCACTATGAACGTCTTAGAAATAGTTGCAATCTGCTAAACATACCAATGGACTACAGTGTGGAGGAGCTCACCCAACTTTCTTATCAGGTGCTGGAGCGGAACAACCTTTCAAATGCTTACTTACGACCGTTGGTATTTTGCAGTCCTAACATGTCACTGACGGCGCCCAAGGAAGTGTCTGTCATGATTGCTGCCTGGGATTGGGGGAAATACTTCTCCAACAACTCCTTGCGGGTTTCTATTTCGACTTTTCAACGTCCCAATCCCAAGTCTCTAAAAGTGGAAGCAAAAGCTTGTGGCCATTATGTCAACTCTATTATGGCCACAATGGAAGCGAAAGAACGTGGATTTGATGAGGCTCTTATGCAGGATATGAATGGCTTTGTCGCAGAAGGACCAGGTGCAAATTTCTTTTTTGAAAAGGATGGCGTCCTCTACACACCACCCCTTGGAAATATTTTGCCTGGCATTACGCGCCATACGGTGTTGGAGATTTGTCAACAACTTGACATTCCTGTGGAGGAAAGATACTTCAGGCCAGAAGAACTTTTCGAAGCGGACAGCGCATTCTTTTGCGGAACAGCAGCAGAGATTACTCCCATCGATTCAATCGAAGGACAAATCTTCCTCAAGCCCTGGAAAAAATCATTGGGCGTTACGATTCAGGAAGCGTATCAGTGCATTGTGTTGGATAAGAGTTATAGTTATGTAATTGTGTAATGCGGAGAACAATCCAGCATTCCTAGTCAATCAGAATTGAAAACATTAGAATGGAATTAAACAAGTACAGCAAGACGATCACTCAAGACATGACATTACCTGCTTCTCAGGCCATGCTGTATGGCATTGGCTTGACGGAGCATGATTTGAAAAAAGCTCAAGTGGGAATTGTAAGCACTGGATATGATGGCAACACATGCAACATGCACCTCAATGCGTTGGCCATTGAAGTGAAGCAGGCCGTGTGGGACCAGGAGCTTGTAGGGTTGATTTTTCATACGATCGGCGTCAGCGATGGCATCGCCAATGGCACCGAAGGAATGCGCTATTCTCTTGTGAGCCGTGAAGTGATCGCGGATTCTATTGAGACCGTATGTGGAGCCCAATATTATGATGGACTGATTGCGGTGGTAGGTTGTGATAAGAATATGCCGGGTTCACTCATCGCGATGGGAAGATTGAATCGTCCTGCCATCATGGTCTATGGTGGCTCCATTGCAGGAGGAAATTGGAAAGGCAAAGCTTTGAATATTATTTCGGCGTTCGAAGCGCTGGGTGAAAAACTCGCCAATAAAATTTCGGATGAGGACTATAAAGGCATCATTCAGAACGCTTGTCCGGGTGCCGGAGCTTGCGGCGGAATGTACACGGCCAATACCATGGCTTCTGCCATCGAAGCCATGGGCATGTCATTACCTTATTCGTCTTCTGCACCTGCCTTGAGCAAGGAGAAATCTAAAGAATGCCTGGAGGCAGGGAAGGCCATTCTTCATCTGCTCGAAAAAGACATCAAGCCTCGTGACATTATGACGTTCAAGGCGTTTGAAAATGCGATTTCGGTGGTGATGGCTTTGGGTGGATCGACCAATGCGGTACTGCACCTGATTGCAATGGCTAAATCGGTCGGTGTAAAAATCACACAAGAAGATTTTCAGCGGATATCTGACAAGACCCCGCTCCTGGCCGACCTAAAGCCGAGCGGTAAATATTTGATGGGAGACCTTCATAAAATCGGCGGTATCCCGATGGTTCTGAAATACCTTCTTGAAAAAGGATACCTCCATGGAGATTGTCTTACAGTGACAGGAAAAACACTTTCTGAGAACCTGAAAGATGTAACCGCTATCAGTTTTGACACTCAGGATATTATTTACCCGATTGAAAAAGCGATTAAGAAAACAGGACACCTCCAAATCCTTTATGGCAACCTGGCTGAAAAAGGATCTGTGGCAAAGATCACAGGCAAAGAAGGAGATAAGTTCAAGGGTACAGCCAGGGTGTTTAATGGTGAGTTTGATTTGGTGGATGGAATCAAGTCTGGAAAAATCAAGGAAGGTGATGTGGTGGTGATAAGGTACGTGGGTCCGAAGGGAGCACCCGGTATGCCTGAGATGCTCAAGCCAACGAGTTTGATCATGGGATCAGGTCTTGGAAAATCCGTCGCACTCATTACAGACGGAAGGTTTTCAGGAGGTTCACATGGATTTGTGATCGGACATATTACACCCGAAGCCTTTGCAGGCGGGTTGCTGGGATTGGTGGAAGATGGTGACTGGATCGAGATCGATATAAAGAAGCACCAGATTAATCTACTCGTGGATGAGAAAAACATCGCGATCAGAAGGTCTCACTACAAAGCCCCATCACTTCGGGTGACAAGTGGCGTACTTTATAAATATGCTAAACAAGTAAAAACTGCTGCAGATGGATGCGTTACTGACGAAGACTAAAGCGATCGAGACGGCCGATCCTGCATACTATGCAGATCAGAGCCAGCCCAAACAAAAAATTTCAGGATCGAAGGCATTGCTTCAGTGTCTCGTTGCAGAGAATGTGGACGTTTTGTTTGGCTACCCAGGTGGAGCGATTATGCCTGTGTATGATGCATTGTATGACTTTGCCGATCAGCTTACGCACATTCTTGTTCGACATGAGCAAGGCGCCGTTCACGCAGCTCAGGGTTATGCGAGAGTTTCAGGAAGAGTCGGGGTTGCGTTGGCCACCTCAGGTCCGGGTGCTACGAATCTGGTAACCGGCCTTGCGGATGCGATGATTGATTCTACCCCGGTGGTATGCATCACGGGTCAGGTTTTTGCACACTTATTAGGGACGGATGCATTTCAGGAAATAGATGTGGTAAACACCACGCTGCCTGTAACGAAATGGAATATTCAAATTACTGAAGCGAAAGACATAGCCTCTTCGGTAGCAAAAGCTTTTTATATCGCGAGGAGCGGAAGGCCAGGGCCTGTACTCATTGACATCACGAAGAATGCGCAGAATGAAATGATCGAGGACTTTGAGTATAAAAAGTGTGAACACATTCGCACCTACAAACCTCATCCTGTTTTGCAAGTGTCTCAAGTGGAGGCCGCTGCGGATCTAATCAACAATGCCAAGCGTCCTTATTTGCTGGCAGGACAAGGCGTGTTGATTTCGGGTGCCACAAAAGAGCTGATTGCTTTCTCTGAAAAAACCGGAATACCGGTAGCGAGCACACTTCTGGGTCTCGGGGGTTTCCCTACTGACCATCCGAATTACGTAGGCTACCTCGGCATGCATGGCAACTATGGTCCTAACCTGAACACGAATGAGTGCGATGTGCTCATTGGAATCGGTATGCGCTTCGATGACCGCGTGACCGGGAATGTGAACAAGTATGCAAAACAGGCTAAGATCATTCACATTGATATTGATAAGGCTGAGATCAACAAGATTATCAAAACCGAAGTACCGATGCAGGCTGATGCAAAGGAGGCTCTAATTGCTTTGACAGAAAAGTGCAGGCCACACAACCATACAGATTGGTTTAAAAGCTTTCACGATTTTGATAAGATCGAGTATGAAAAAGTGATCCAACATGAATTCAATCCGTCGGGTCAATTGATGATGGCAGAAGTAATCAACCATCTTTCTTTGTTCACGAAGGGCGAATCGATTGTGGTTACAGACGTAGGGCAGCATCAGATGGTGACCTCTCGTTATTACAAATTCAAACACCCCAGGACCAACGTTACTTCTGGTGGTGCAGGTACCATGGGCTTTGCGCTTCCTGCTGCGATGGGAGCCAAGATGGCCATGCCTCACAAACAAGTAATCGCAGTGATCGGCGATGGTGGCTATCAAATGACCATGCAGGAGCTGGGCACGATCATGCAGTACAAGATTCCGGTAAAAATAATGGTACTGAATAACAATTTTCTGGGTATGGTGCGCCAATGGCAAGAACTCTTTCACAGCAAGCGATACTCTTTTACAGAAATGCAAAATCCTGATTTTGTGAAAATCGCTGAAGCCTATAACATAAAAGCAAGGAAGGTTGAGCGCCGGGAAGATTTGCAGGGGGCATTGAAAGAAATGTTGGACGCGACGACATCTTATTTTCTGGAAGTAGTGGTGGGGATGGAAGATAATGTGTTTCCCATGGTACCAGCAGGCGCTGGAGTGGGAGAAGTTTTGTTGGAAGCGCCGAAAAAAAAATAGATTAAATATTTATTGATATGAAGCAAGACTTCACAATGGAACTTATGGCAGACAACAACTTTTCTGTCCTGAACAGAATTATTAATATTCTGAACCGAAGAAGAGTCCGTGTAAAGAAATTAATGGCCCACGAAAATGAAGATGACTTCCGCAGGGGAGGAGTTGTGATGTTGTTATATACCACCCATGACATGATTGAAAAAGTGAAGGTGCAGTTGGAGAAATTGATCGAGGTGGAGGAAGTGAATTATCACGAAGGCAGCAACGCATACATGGAATTGAGCGAACGGATCGTGGATGTAGATTAATAAATGAGAACAATCAAAAAACAACAATAAACCATCAACTTAATTAATACCTGAATTATGGCAAAGATCAATTTTGGAGGAACCACAGAAGAAGTAGTCACGCGCGAAGAGTTTCCAATGGAAAAAGCATTGGACGTTTTAAGCAAGGAGATCATCGCGATCATTGGTTATGGCGTGCAAGGCCCTGCGCAGTCACTCAACCTGCGGGACAACGGATTTAATGTGATCGTTGGACAACGCAAAGGCTCGAAGTCGTGGGACAAAGCGATTCAGCATGGATGGATACCTGGCGAAACATTGTTTGATATTGAAGAAGCAGCTAAACGCGGAACAATTATCCAGTTCTTATTGTCCGATGCAGGGCAAATAGCAACCTGGCCAACCATCAAGCCTCATCTCACGAAAGGGAAAGCATTGTATTTCTCCCACGGCTTTGGTATAACATTCAAAGAGCAGACAGGCATTATTCCACCTGCTGACGTTGATGTGATTCTCGCGGCCCCTAAAGGATCCGGGACTTCCGTGCGAAGACTATTCTTACAAGGCAAGGGCATTAACTCAAGCTTTGCCATTTTTCAGGATGCTACTGGAAAGGCACGCGAAAGGGTTATTGCATTGGGAATCGGTGTAGGCTCAGGATACCTCTTCGAGACGAATTTTAAAAAAGAAGTTTACTCTGACCTGACCGGCGAACGCGGAACTCTGATGGGTGCCATTGCCGGGATTTTTGAAGCGCAATATGAAGTTCTAAGATCAAAGGGACATTCACCATCAGAAGCATTCAATGAAACCGTTGAAGAACTTACACAAAGTTTAATGCCCCTCGTAGCAGAAAATGGTATGGATTGGATGTATGCCAACTGCTCCACGACTGCTCAGCGTGGCGCTCTTGATTGGAAGAAAAGATTCAAAGCCGCAACATTACCCGTATTCAGAGAGCTTTATGATAGTGTTGCAAGCGGAGCAGAGGCGAAGAGGACGATCGAAACGTGCAGCAAGCCGGACTATCGTGAAAAGCTTGCGGAAGAACTGAAAGAAGTTCGCGACAGCGAACTTTGGCAAGCCGGTGCTGCCGTAAGAAAGCTGAGGCCAGAAAAGGCAAGTGTTGAGGCAAGCATGATAAATTAATGGTCAGTCATTAAGGCTAATGTGTCGCTGAAATTTGCGACACATTAGCACATTAGTTTGAATAACTCTACCATAATCAACCTAACAGCACATCATTACGGATCGCTGAGATCCAATTAATAGTTAAGTAAATGACTGAAGAGATCCATCAGAAATTCCCGAAAGTTTACAGGGATATTGATAAGGCGACAAAGCTGTCGGGCTTTACAATGGCGTCTGATGTATTGACATGTTCTTTGCTCAGAACACTTGCCAGTTCAAAGCCCGGAGGCAAATTTCTTGAATTAGGTACGGGAACAGGGTTGTCTGCATCATGGATATTGGACGGAATGGATGCTGAAGCCACACTCACTTCAATTGATCATGATGCTCAGTTGCTGGAGATAGCACAATCGTTCCTTGGTCAGGATAAGCGCCTGAAACTTATCTGCGCAGATGGTGGTGAATGGGTCGCGGGAAACAGGAATCAAAAATATGATTACATTTTTGCGGACTCCTGGCATGGTAAGTATCTCCTGTTGGACGAAGTGCTCGCCATGTTGAATATAGGCGGGCTCTATGTTATTGACGATATGCTGCCACAGCCTAACTGGCCGGTGGGTCACCAGGAAAAAGTTCTGCGACTTATCGATCTTTTAGAGCAGCGACAGGATTTATTGCTGACCAAACAGTCTTGGGCAACCGGAATTATTGTTGCGGTAAAAACAAAAGCAGACAAAGCTATTAAGAGCAATCCATGACATCAGACACGAAAACGTTTAAACTCGATATCAATGCGGCCTACGAAGTGCTGAGACCGGTGGTATTGAAAACCCCACTTCAGTTTCATCGCAAGCTGTCGGAGAAATTTGGATGTGAAATTTACCTTAAACGTGAAGACTTGCAGGTTGTGCGTTCCTACAAAATCCGTGGAGCCTACAATTTAATTCAAAGCCTGAACGAAGAACAGAGAAGGAGGGGGGTTGTTTGTGCAAGTGCAGGCAACCATGCTCAGGGGGTGGCTTTCTCTTGCAAGTTGCTGAACATTCATGGTGTGATTTACATGCCTGCCATTACACCCAAGCAAAAAATCAACCAGGTAAATATGTTTGGAGGCAGCAAAATTGAGATCGTTTTGATCGGCGAT
>JAYVRH010000061.1:0-8523 GCA_043776495.1 Cyclobacteriaceae bacterium | reverse complement strand
CTACCAACATTTTGGTTTCTTTCTGTTGAAAGTAAAGTGAAATACAACCAAGCCAGTTTTTAGAAAAGCGGCAGTCAGCATCCGTGGTTGCGATTATTTCAAAGCGAGCCTGTTTGATTCCAAAACGGAGGGCTTCTTTTTTGCCTTCCAACCCGTCCGGAAGGTCAAGCAATCTGAATCCCGGCAAATCCTTGATTCGCAATTTTGTTTCTTCAAGAGTAGAATCTGTCGAATGGTCATTGACCAGGACTACCTCAAAGTTTTCAGCAGGATATACGATGGCTGAAAGGTCATGTATGAGATTCTCAACGCTTGATTCTTCATTTCTCATTGCCACAACAATTGAAATGCGTGGGGAGGAATGATCCTTTACCGGCACGGGTTGTCTCCGAATCCTAACCCATCCAAAGAGAAATGTCAGGAGCAGCAGGCTGTAAAGGCCTAAAATAAGACTAAATATCACCGTCATTGGAAAGATGTCTGTAATTTGGTGCGTGGGCAAAGTTGAAAAAAAACTAACAAAGGAGAACCCTCTGATTAAAGAGCGGATCATCCTTGGCCTGGATCCCGGAACAAATGTAATGGGCTATGGCCTGATCCTCATTCGCGGCAGCAAGATGAACATTATCCAGTTTGGTGTGATTCAACTGGAAAAATATGAAACGCATGAATTGAAGCTCAAGAAAATATTCGAACGGGTACTTGGACTCGTAGATGAGTTTATACCAGATGAAGTAGCCCTGGAAGCACCCTTCTATGGAAAAAATGTGCAGTCCATGCTCAAGCTCGGCCGGGCGCAGGGGGTGGCAATGTCGGCCGCATTATATCGCGAAATTCCCATCACGGAATACGCACCTAAGAAAGTGAAGCAGTCAGTGACTGGAAACGGTAACGCCTCCAAGGAGCAAGTTGCTCGGATGCTCATGCAGATTTTCAATATCCGAGAGCTACCCAAACTGTTGGATGCCAGTGATGCTTTGGCCGTAGCAGTTTGCCATCACTATCAGAAAGGAGCTGAGAGGAGCAAGAAAAGCTCATGGGAAAGTTTCGTGAAAGAGAATCCTAAGAGGGTTAAATGAAGGAACCGCTGAGACGCGGAGGCGCAAAGGAATGCAAAAGGAAAATAAAGGATTCTTCGCGTCTCTCCGCCTCCGCGGTTCAATTGATCTTACTTTTTTGTCATTTCAAAAATCCCAAAACCAAAATAACAGCTGAAGTTATTATTAATATTTTCAGTAGTGAGTTCAACGTTTTCATGAAGGTCTCCCCCATCATCAACATAAGAAAAGAAATCGATTGTGTAGTCAGGTTTGAATAATTTCAACAGGTACTCCAGACTAAAAACCCGGTGAGCATTAAACTCAATGCGTTGTGGTCCAATCGGCGTTGAGAAATAAAACTTCCCTCCCTTCTTCAAAACCTTCTTCATATTTTCAAGTCCCTTCAAATGACCATTCACATCAATAGGGTCTCCGTAACGGCCCAGTCCGAAGTGCTCGATCACATTGAGCGACGACAATGAATCTGTATAGTCATGAAGCGAGACGGGTACATCCATAAAATCAGCCGTCACGAAATGAATATTCCTGATGTTTGCCTGTTGCTGCCTGATGTCAAAAACTTCAATCTCCCGAAACGAAGCAACATGGGCGACAAATCCATCTACCCGTGAGCCTACATCCACATGTTTTACTGGCTTGTTTTCATAAATGCGTTGGGCGGCCCATAAGTCCTCATGGAAATAATGACTTTTCAAGTCACCATTCGTTTCAAAGCGCTCCCTCAGGACAGGATATAAACTTGTGATCTTAAAATCCGCGTTATTTTTTAATTGATCTTTTATCTTTCTAAGGTCGCTCCGAAAATTCGGCCACCCTTTTAGACTTGCGTAGATGAGCTTCGGCTGAATGCTTAAACTGCTGAGTATCCTGGAAATCTCTTTGAACATGGTTTAAATCGATTCGTAAAGCTGAAGCAATTTTCTGGATTCACCCTCCCAATTGTATTTTTCAAAAATAAGTTGTCGGCCCCGGCTTCCCATTTCCGCTGCGAGCATCAAATTACTTTGGAGCGAGATGATCGCCTGTGCAATCTCTTCCGGTTTCAAGGGATCTACCAGTATTCCGGCATTTGCTTCTCTTACAAAAGCTGCCGATTCACCTTCGCAGGAAGCAATGACCGGCAGCCCGGCCGCCATGTATTCAAAGAGCTTTACTGGATAATTGGTCTTATACCGTTCAATTGGGTGTGGAACAATGATTCCAATCCTAGACGACAATAGAGTTTTAATCATTTCCTCGTAAGGAAGCCATGATCGATACTGGACTTTATATTTAGTAAGGAGCTCCTTTTCAAGTGATGCTGGCGCGAACTTTCCTCCAATCACAAAGTCAATCGAAATTTTTTCAGAAGCCAGACGATGTCCTTCCAGCATTTCATGAACACCCCTTGCCGCACTCAACAACCCTACGTACACCAAATTATTTTGACGGTCGGCATACCTATTTTCATCACGGAAAGATGCTACGATGGGGAAATTTCTAATGAGGACAACTTTTTTAGGCGGAAAGTATTTGGCAATCACTGGCTCCGCTACGATCACTGCATCAAACCACCATCCGGCGAGCTTTTCGAGGAGCAAATAAAACCAGGTGTATGGCTTTTTTAATATCCCGGGAATCCAATGCTGATATGAGATTTGTAATGGTGTGTCTTCATGCGCATCATAAATTACCTTGCGGCCAAACAATTTGAGCGCAAGTCCTACCAAAAGCAATTCAGAATCGTGAATATGAAAAATAGAATTGGCCGGCTGCCGGAAGGCACGCAATAGAATTTTCCATGGACATTTCACCAACTGTTCCCAGCCCGCCTTTGGAAGAGGCACAGAAAGAATTTGAATATCATCTTGTTGAAAATCTTCTTTGTGAGGTATAATTAATACTACCTGGTGCCCTGCCATCTGCAATGTGCGGGCTTCTTTATGAAAAATACGAGTGTCCAATGGCTTATGACCCGCGTTGGCAAGCATCACGACACGTGCATTAGCCTCGCTCATAGTTTTACCCATGAATCTGGTATCAAGTCTTTCGTGTTATAAAGCCTGCTCGGGTAGACCGGTACTTTTTTGGTAAGATAATTCCTTTGAAACCACAACTGCGGGGCAATTACTTTCTTCTCCTGATTTTGATTCAGCCACGCCCCCCACCAGCTAAAAGTACTGTTGGCGATGATGTTGTGACGACAGGCTGACATCAACACTAAATCTTTAAAAGAATCTTCTCCTTTGTTGTGATCGATGAACGCGGCCTGCAACCCGGAAAATGTTTGTCTGCACCAGGCGGGGTCATCTGAGAAAAAATAAAATGAAGGTCTTTCTACTTCTGTTCGCATTTTTGCGATGGCTCCTTCATAATAAGCCGCTGATAATACTCCAAAGAATGAAGCATAGTCCTTAGAAGCAGCATAATCACCTCTTCTTACATGCACTGAAATGCTATTCTCTGATTGCATCCTGGCAATGAATGAACTGTTGTGATCGTCGAGCAGTGCTCTTGGTGTAAGTTGCTCTCGGATGATCGAACCGATAGAAGCAAAATACTTTTCGCTCTGCCAGTAGCCAGATAAATAAAGATTATCTGGGAGCGAAAAGAAATCTTCAAAAAAATGATAATGCGGTTGTGCGAAAACTTTCTGACACCGAAGGTAGTTTTCTCTTTTATTAACATACCGGATGACGGGATTGCTACCCGTGAAAAGATGGACCTGCTCACGAGTGGCCTCCTTTGCGTCTATGTTAAACTTTGACAATTCAAATTTCCTGTAAGGATGCTTGGAATAGGTGTATAGGTCCACAAGGAGTTCCGTCCGGTGGTGCTCCGCCAGCGCCTTACCGGCTGCGTATTGAAAAAGTTGATTGCCCAGGCCACCCCGGAGGCGAACGATGATCATCTGCGCGTGTTATTCATTATTATTGCCCCTAAAATTAGTGGGATGCGCCTGAAACAAAAAATGAAGAATCTTCCGGGGGTTTACAACGCCATTCTATTCGTTCTTAACCTCGTCCATTACTTCGATTGGCACTTCCACCGCCATTTTCCAAAATACTCTTTGACTCCTTATTGGCAAGAAAGAATAGCAATCGTAAAAGCAAGTCCAGACAATCAAAAGCTTACCCATGTGCCCGATGCAGGAAAAGTCTTCAAAGACCACCAACTGGTGCATAATGGGTTAAAGATCACGCTCGGCAGTTATTATGATTATGGAAACACACATTTGTTAATTGAGAATAAAGGAGTGCATGAGCCTCAGGAGGAATACGCTTTCGCGGAAATACTCCCACATATTCCAGCCAAAGGTGCCATGATGGAGCTTGGAAGTTATTGGGCCTTTTACTCCATGTGGTTCTCGAAGCAAATACCGAATGCCCAAAACCTGATGGTAGAGCCCGACCCTCACAAGATGAATTTCGGGAAACTGAATTTCAAATTGAACAGCCTTTCAGGAATCTTTGACCTCGGCTTCATTTCGGATCAAACTGATCTCAACCCCAACATTCCATTTTATTCCGTTGATGATCTGATGAAGAAACACGACATCAATCATCTCCAAATAATACACAGCGACATTCAGGGATTTGAGTTGAAAATGCTGGAGGGCAGTAAAACGGCGATGCAAAATCAAAAGATTGACTTCTTTTTTATTTCTACCCATAGCAATGAACTTCATGTGGCATGCATCGAGAAACTAAAATCCTTCCAATATCAGATTCTCTGTGAAGCTAATCTGGATGAAAGTTTTTCGGTGGATGGGTTGATTGTGGCGAAACGAAAGGATGCAGCCGGACCGAATCAAATCATTATTTCGAAGCGGCATTTGTAATGCACAGGTCACAAAGTCCACAAAGAAATCACGAAGTTCACGACGCAATTCTTCTAAATATTCTTTCTTTGTGAACGTTGTGCCATCTTAGTGTTCGTTGTGACCCCTTTATTTCTAGCCCTTCCTCACCGCCAAATAATTGGCTGATAGAAACACCTCCAACTTTTCTGAATAGGTTTGAATGGGTTGAAGTCCATTGGATAGAATGCGGTAGAGGTCGAAATCATTCTTGAAAAAATTGTAATAATCTCTGAAGAAGGTGCGTGAATCAATGTTACATCCTCCAAATTCAAACTGCACGATCTTTACATTCCCTTGCTCAAACATTTTCTTGCCACCCTTCAGCACGGCAAGCTCATGTCCTTCTACATCAAGCTTGAGAAAATCAATAGACTCGATTTTATTTTGCTCACAAAAAAGATCAAGCGTTGTAATCTCGATCGTTTCATGATTAGAAAAATTGATTTGATGATAGGATAGGTCACGCGGGTAAACAGACGCAAGACCCGATCCTTCTTTGTCGGAGAAAAGATCAACCTGACCAGGTTTATCTCCCAGTCCCACATTAACAAGATGTACTTGGGCTGATTTTGGTGCGGAATTTTGAAGCATCTCGAAAGTTTTCCGGGAGGGCTCGAATGCATAAAGTACATATGGCCTTCCCTTCCACGCCTCCACAATATTTTTAGTAAACTCTCCTTTATTGGCTCCCACATCAAACAATACGGATGAATCGGAATGAATCATGCTCTGAATTCTCTTCAATGTCTCCGATTCACCGTTGTGTTGATAATCACTGGCACGACCATAGTTCATGCCTTTGAGTGAAAGCCGTTGCAGGCGTTCAAAGATTGATTGAAGGCTTTTCTTTCCTAATAAAGTATTCAACAGGCCCATGATTTATTTTGCTACAGATCGCACGGATTGGCACAGAAGATTTTATCAGTGTTAATCTGTGTCATCTGTGGCTTTAAAATTGAAGACCCTGAAACACTTTATGTGGCCAGACGTCTAATGTTTCACAAATAAAGTATTTTGCAGCCAGATAATCTTCATGGGTGTCATCATTCGCCAAAGCATCACCACCACCATCATCTCCTACATTGGGGCCGCGATCGGCTATGTTAACTTACTTTATCTCTTTCCGAGGTTCCTTTCTCCCGAGCAGGTAGGCGTCATGCGCACGGTGCAAGATGCAGCCATCCTCATGGCCCAGTTTGCCCAGTTCGGGCTGGCTCAAAGTATCATTCGGTTTTATCCCAGGTTCTCTTCTACTAAAGAGCAATCGCATAATTTCTTCAATCTTATCGTCATCCTTGCCACGATCGGCTTTGGTGTCTTTCTTTTGACCTATTTGATATTTGCGAATCCGATTCTTTCCTACTTCAAACAGAATGCGGGTGACTTTATACAATACTCCAGGCTCGCACTGTACCTCACGTTTACCATCATCATGACCACGCTCTTTGAAGTCTATGCCCGGTCATTGCTTAAGAATGTGGTGCCTAATCTTCTCAAAGAAGTCGTAACCCGACTGCTCCTGGCAATATTGGTGTCGGCCTATTTTATGGGATACATTGACTTCGAACAGATGATGAAGCTTTCCGTTCTCATCTACATCCTTTGTATGATCATACTGTCCTATTATCTGTACTCAGGCGGACATCTAAGCAGTTCGATCAGCATTAAAATAATCCCAAGTCATGTTTTTAAGGATCTCCTGTACTTCAGTTTGCTAAGTTTTGCCGGCACTGCCGGATTGATTGTGATCGGCAAAGTAGACAGTCTCATGGTGGCCAGTTTGTTGGGGTTGGCGCCGGTCGCTATTTACACTACTGCCTTCTATATGGCCACTGTCATCGAGATACCGAAACGAGCCATCACCCAGCTTTCAAGTCCATTGATTGCAAGGGGATTTGAAACAAATAATCGGGAGGAAATAAAAAAAATCTATCACAAGTCCGCGCTCAACCAATTTATTATTGGCACACTTCTGCTTATCGGCATCATTGCCAACCTCGATTCAATCTTTGCACTTATGCCAAAGGGAGATATTTACCAGGCGGGCAAGTGGGTCGTCATCATCGTGGGGGCCGGAAAATTGACAGACATGTTGTTCGGACCCAGCAGTGAGATTATTATTTATTCAAAGTATTATTGGTTTAACATTGTGTTGATCATCTTGCTTGCAGTGGTATTGATCACGGCTAATAATCTGTTAATTCCAAGTTATGGAATCACTGGCGCTGCGATCGGCGCGGCACTTGCATTGGTTGTTTTCAATTTTGTAAAATTTATTTTTATTTGGATAAAACTTGATTTGCAACCCTTCTCATTTAGTTTTATCAAAGTTGTGATCATCGGCAGTGCAGCCTGGATTTGTAACATGTGGATTCCAAGAATTGATTTTATACTTCCTGATATGATTGTAAGGTCCGCGGCCATCACGATTGTTTTTGGAACTCTTACTTTGTTGATGAAGGTTTCTCCGGAGGCGAATGAACTGTTTAAGAAAGCGACTAACTTCTTACGGAAATAAGTTTCAAATTCGCCACAGATAGCACAGATTACCACTGATAAAATCATCTGTAGATAAATCCAAATATCACCTTACTTTGCGTAGGCCCAATCAGCTGGAAATGTATTTTTCAATTATTAATAGTTTCGATGCTCTCAGGTCTTGATGCTGAAAGCATCACCATCGTAGTCACTACGGCGCTGTTGCTGGGGATGGCCAAGACGGGCGTGCAGGGCGCTGGTATGTTGTCCGTTCCGCTGCTTGCGATTGCCTTTGGAGGCAAAGCTTCAAGTGGACTCATGCTGCCGATGCTGCTCATGGCCGATGTATTAGGTGTATGGTATTATCACCGTCATGCTTCTTTTAAATATTTGAAAATACTTTTTCCGTGGGCAGCCCTGGGAGTGTTGGTGGGGAGTTGGGCAGGCAACTACATCCCGGAAGACTTGTTCAGAACCATTATGGCCATCATCATCATCGCCAGTCTGGTCGTGATGGTGTGGCTCGAACTGGGTGGCACAGATAAGATTCCTGACACGATCTACTTTGGAGCGATCGCCGGATTCTTAGGTGGTTTCACATCGATGATCGGAAACCTAGCCGGTACCGTAATGGTAGTCTATTTTTTGAGCATGCGACTACCAAAGAACAACTTCATCGGTACGGCTGCCTGGTTTTTCCTGGTGGTGAACTGGTTCAAGGTGCCGTTTCATGTCTGGGTCTGGCATACCATCAACACAGACTCGTGGATTCTAGCGTTGCAACTAACGCCAGCAATTATTGTAGGGGCTGTGGCGGGAGTATTCCTGGTAAGAAAAATGTCGGATGCAGTCTATCGATGGTTCATTGTTGGAATGACGCTGGTGGCGGCGGTGGTGATGGTGTTGAGGTGATGACGAAGGACGAAATGACTAAGGTGGTCTTCGCGGTTTTTTGATGTCTCATCAAAAATACCGCGATCGTTCATACCTAATTTTTCGACTTGTCTACCTTCAATTCATAATAATCTTACCAATACGCTTTTCATTTCATAGTTAAGTGCGAAGACACTCTGGTGTTCGACATCTAACTTATCTCTACTCAAGCAATTTTACCAACCTCCTTGTCAACTCCCTCCTCGTAAA
>JAYVRH010000060.1:0-8535 GCA_043776495.1 Cyclobacteriaceae bacterium | reverse complement strand
TTGTTGAAAACCGGCAATTATAGCAGTGTCCTTGTTTTTGCTTCTACAAAAGAGAATGTGAAGAAACTTGAACAAACACTTTTGCGGGCCGGTTTGCCTGTAAGGGCGTTTCATTCAGACCTTGAGCAAGCCGAGCGCGAGGACATTCTCAGGGCCTTCAAAAGCAAGCAGATCAATATTATTATTGGCACCGATGTGCTCTCACGGGGGATCGATGTAGAAGGCATAAGTCTTGTGGTCAATTACGATGTGCCACCCGATCCTGAGGATTACGTACACCGTGTAGGCCGTACCGCAAGGGCCGAGACAACAGGGACTGCCATTACATTCATCAATGACAAGGACCAGCGCAAATTTTATGGCATTGAAAATATGATTGGGTCAACGGTTCCAAAACTGCCGTTACCCGAATCACTTGGTGAAGCCCCGCTTTACCAGCCTGAGGTACGACCCAAGAAGACTTTTGATAACAAGAGAAGTTCAGGTCCACATAAAGGGGCCGCTAAAGGGACTTCGAATAGAGGAGGATTTAGAAGAAGATAGGGCTCATGCAAAACTTACCCGAGCCCTGCATACCGTTGATGAATTGTATCACATAAGACACAAATTATCTCAATTAGGATCTAATGTTATGAAGGTAAGAACTGCCCTTGCCTCGCTCACCCTAAATCTGAAGGGGCCGCTGGCGCTGTCTTTAGGGAATCAAAGGGCGGGGGTGGATGACCCCTCTTTCAATAACGAAGTTCCATAGAAGTATCCGAATAAGGGCCTGATCTTATCTTTAAAATAACTGATCCACTTCGAAATCCGGTACTCTCCAGTTTTAAGGTGGCGGCAATATCTCACGCAAAGTCGCAAAGTCGCAAAGAATGGCGCCGGCTTTTACTTTGCGTTCTTAGCGGCTTTGCGTGACGTGCATTTCGTTTCGTCCCCAATGCAAACCGGTGCGATTCATAATTGTTACATATAGAAGGTCACGCCTTCAAAAGTGACAGAATTTCATTCAATTTCAACAATGCCTCTACCGGGCTCATGGTGTTGATATCAACTTTGCTCAATAGCTCTTTGACCTCGTTCAATTTTGGGTCGGCTGCAAACAGAGCCATTTGAAAATTTTCCTTCGGAAGATCTGCTAACTTTTTCTTCTGCTCGTTTTTGTGTTTATCCTTTTCAAGGAAATGTAAAATCTCATTGGCACGCAACACAATTTTGTTGGGCATACCGGCCATCTGCGCTACGTGAATACCAAAGCTGTGCTCACTGCCCCCTTCCTTTAATTTGCGCATGAAAATAATCTTGTCGCCAGCTTCTTTTACGCTCACATTAAAATTTTTCACACGCACAAAATCCTCAGCCAGTTGATTTAACTCGTGGTAGTGGGTGGCAAATAATGTTTTGGGTCTAACATCTTTATGCTGGTGAAGATATTCTACAATCGCCCAGGCAATCGATACACCGTCATAAGTGCTGGTTCCCCTGCCAATTTCATCCATCAGGATCAGGCTGCGGTCGCTGAGATTGTTGAGGATGCTGGCCGTCTCTGTCATTTCCACCATAAAGGTTGATTCACCACGCGATAAATTATCGGACGCCCCCACCCTTGTAAAAATTTTATCAACAATACCAATGCTGGCACTTTCTGCTGGAACAAAGCTTCCCATTTGTGCCATTAATACAATCAATGCCGTTTGGCGCAACAAGGCAGACTTTCCCGCCATGTTGGGGCCGGTGATAATAAGAATTTGTTGCGTGTCATTATCAAGGTAAATGTCGTTGGGGACATAGACTTCTCCGGGCGGCAATTGTCTTTCGATCACCGGATGACGACCTGATTTAATGATGAGTTCGATGGAGTCATTGATATCAGGTTTTGAATACCGGTTGGCTCTTGCGGTGAAGGCGAAGGAAAGTAAGCAATCCAATGCTGCAATGACCCTTGCATTTTGCTGAATGTGCGAAACGAAATCGGCAGCATGGTGTACTAATTCAAGAAAAAGCCGCTGCTCAATAACTGTCAGTTTCTCTTCGGCGTGGAGGATTTTCTCTTCATAGACTTTAAGTTCTTCCGTGATGTATCGCTCTGCATTGACGAGGGTCTGCTTTCGGATCCAATCCGAAGGCACCTTGTCTTTATTGGCGTTGCTTACTTCCAGGTAATATCCAAAAACTTTGTTGTAGGAGATCTTCAATGAATTGATGCCCGTCCGCTCAACTTCCCTTTTTTGTATCTGCAGTAGATAATCTTTTCCTGAAAAGGCAATGGCCCTCAACTCATCGAGCCCCACATTCACTCCTTCTTTGATGATACCACCCTGATGCACGAGCATCGGTGCATCGTCTTTTAATTCCTTTTCAATTTTTTCCAATAGAAACTCACACTTGTTGAGTTGGTCTCCCATCTTTCTCAATTCGAGTGTGCCGGACCCGGAAATCAATTCTTTCACTGGCAGGATCGCAAGCAAAGAGCGCTTCAATTGAACCATCTCCCGGGGGTTGATGCGCCCTACAGCGACTTTTGAAATCAGTCGTTCTAGGTCTGCTATCTGGCGAAGGTGCTCTGTAATTTTTTCTGAAAAATCAGAATCGTTGAAGAATTTCTCCACAACCTTCAATCGTTCTTCGATCAGATGTTTCTCTTTCAGGGGCAATACCATCCACTTGCGCAAGAGGCGCGAACCCATGGGGGTCACGGTTTGGTCGAGGATTTGCAATAACGGAACTCCGCCTTCGTGGGGTGACGCGATGAGCTCCAGGTTTCGAATGGTGAACTTGTCAAGCCACACGTAGGTCTCTTCATCGATGCGCGCGATCGAAGAGATGTGATGCGTGTCTTTGTGTTCGGTCACCTCCAGATAATGCAGGATGGCCCCCGCTGCAATGACGGCCTCGTTCAGTCCTTCAATTCCAAAGCCCTTGAGCGTCGACGTCTTGAACTGATTCAATAGCTTCTCTTGTCCAAAATCAAGGGCATACACCCAATCGTCCAGTGCGAATGTGGCTTGCTCCTCTCCAAAGTGATTTTCTAATTTGTCACGCTGACTTTTGCAAAAAATGATTTCGGAAGGACTTAAACTCTGGAGCAACTTGAAGACATAATTCCTCGTTCCTTGTGCACAATAAAATTCCCCAGTGCTGATGTCAAGAAATGCTACACCCACCACTTCTTTGGAGGCAAAGACAGAGGCAAGAAAATTATTTCGTTTGCGCTCGAGTACATTATCGTTATAGGAAACACCTGGCGTTACCAATTCGGTCACACCACGCTTGACAATGCCTTTGACAAACCGTGGATCTTCGAGTTGGTCACAAATTGCCACCCGATGACCGGCCCTTACAAGTTTCGGCAAGTAAGTATCGAGTGCATGATGGGGAAACCCGGCTAATTCAACTTCAGAAGAGGAGCCCGCCCCACGCTTCGTGAGCACAATATCCAATATCTTGCTTGCCTCGATGGCATCCTGGCCAAAGGTTTCATAAAAATCACCAACCCTGAATAGAAGCAATGCCCCAGGGTACTTCACCTTGATGGCGTTGTACTGTTTCATGAGCGGGGTTTCGGCATTGACAGACATGGGCGGCAATTTAGAACTTAGAGTTACGATCTACTCACAAATTTCCGGATGATTTTCAAGTGGTTCCATTAATGTACACAAGCTGTGTTTCTTCACGTGGACCAACTTACTTTTTTAAGGCGACCACTACCCACATTTTATCCCCTTTTTCTTTCATGCGATCCACAAAGGGGTCCTGCTGTTTCAGGATTGAGAATCCAGTCTTCCTGAGATCTTCCAAAGCGAAGTTCATTCCCAACTCGTGTTTCTGCTTTTGATCCGCTCTATTCAATTTTCTCCGTCCCTCTGCAATGGGTTCGCAAAGTACAAGCCGACCACCAGGTTTTAGGGATGCTTTAATATGCTGAAGCATTTTGACATATTCGTTCATTTCATGATAAGCATCCAGAATGACTACAGCGTCAAGGGAATTCAAAGGGAGCAGAGGATTGTCAAATTCACCCTTGACGACAGCAACATTTAATATTCCTCTTTTTTCAAGGTTGGCATGCAAACGATCAAGTTTGGCTTTTTCAACATCGATCGCATACACCGTCCCCATTTCACCCACGGCGCCTGATAATTTAATGGTTAAATAGCCTTCGTGACAACCGATGTCTGCAATCTTGCTCCCTGCCGTTATCGAAAGGTATTTAATCAGCACATCGGCCTTTTGCCACTTGTCGCGTGCTCCCCAGGCACTTTCTGCGTACACGTTTTTCCATTGATCCTGAAATAACGGACTCAAGCATATTAAAATCATGAAAAGAGCACTTGAATTCATTGTTGTTTCAACGGTCGTTTTTTTTATTGATGTAGAAAACAAAATTTACATAGGTCAAATCTCATGACTAACTTCTAATTTTCCGCATGAAAAAACTCAAGTTGGAGGAACTGGGCCGGATTTCAATCAATGAATTCAAAGTCGCCGATAAACTTCCTGTGTCTATTCTACTTGACAATGTACGCAGCCTTCATAATGTTGGCTCTGCATTTCGTACGGCAGACGCATTCAGGCTTGACAAGATTTATCTCACTGGCATTACAGGCACACCCCCCCATCGGGAAATTCATAAAACGGCGTTGGGTGCGACCGAATCGGTTGCCTGGGAGTATTATGAAAGTGCCGCTGGGGCAGTAAGTGATTTGAAGAATAAGGGACATCAGATTATTGTTGTGGAACAAACAACGGCAAGCAAACCATTGAATCTCTTTTTTCCTGTTCCGGGAGTAAAGTATTGTTTTGTTTTTGGCAACGAAGTGAATGGGGTAAATGAAGAAGTAATTGAAATGGCAGATGGGGCCCTGGAAATACCACAGGCTGGCACCAAACACTCGTTGAATATCTCAGTATGTCTTGGAATTGTAGTTTGGGAGGTTGTCCAAAAGCTTAAAAATGAGATAACTTAACTTGCAAAATCATATCGGCAAGGTCACTAGTCCGGATTTTCTAACTTTGCTCGTTATTAAAATTTAGAGCGCATGAAACTATTGCAAGCATTTTTATTCGTGATGGTCATCAGCGGGCCGGGCTTTGCTCAGGACCCAACTCCATCAAATTGTCAGCTGGCCACAATTCTTAAGGTTGATGGCAATGCAGAGGAGTGGCCGTTTGTCTGGGAATACGATTCAGACAAGAAATTTGCATACAATGTTTGCAGTGACGATAACAATCTCTACATCAGGATGAAGACAAAAGACGATCTTGTCCGCAGAAAGATTGGGCTTTTTGGATTTACGGTGTGGATGGATGTCAAAGGAAAGAAGAAGAAGAACCTTGGCCTCCATTTCCCAGCAGGTGGATCCGAAGTTGATGAGAAGATGGAGGTCATTAAGGCGAAGGCTGAGAGCAAGGATGCAAAAAAAATGACGGCCTCACAGCGAGACGATTTTCAAAAGGAGATGAATAAAATGTTGATCACGGACCTGGAAATACTAGAACTCATTGGCCTGGCAGATAAACCGCTGACCAGCACACGCTCAGGAATTACGAACGGTCTCAAAGTGGCGATCGGGTCTGACGATGAGGGGGCATATGTTTATGAAGCTTTAATCCCTTTCAAATCTTTCAGAATTTCAAAAGCTTCTATCTCCAAACTTGGTGTTGGTTTCGAGACAGGTAAATATGTACCTCCTCCAACCAAAGCATCCACGAGTGGGCAGCCTGTTCCCCAAGGCGGTGTTGGGGGTGGGCGATATGGCGGAGGCGGATATGGTGGGTACGGTGGATACGGTGGAGGATACGGGACCGGATACTCAGGAGGGTCCCGCGGAAGCAGCTCTCCACTCGCCATATCCACGAGCTATTGGTTTACCGTTAAAATGAAATGATTTAATTCGCGCCAGTGCACAGTCAATCAGACCGCTATCAGCAACGCGGGGTGTCCGCTTCAAAAGAAGACGTTCACAAGGCCATTCAACACCTTGACAAAGGACTTTTCCCAAGGTCTTTTTGTAAGATAGTTCCAGACTTACTGGTTGGAGATCCTAATCATTGCACCGTGATGCATGCGGACGGCGCTGGAACAAAATCTTCGCTGGCGTATGTCTACTGGAAAGAAACGGGAGACCTCTCCGTGTGGAAAGGCATAGCACAAGATGCCATCATCATGAATGTGGACGATCTTTTGTGCGTGGGTGCGGTGGGGCCTATTTTCCTTTCGTCGACGATCGGCAGGAATAAGAATCGAATACCGGGGGAAGTGATCGCAGCCATCATTCAGGGTACCGAGGAAGTGCTTGCCATGCTTAGGAAGTACGGAATGGAAATTTACAGCACAGGTGGAGAAACCGCTGACGTCGGAGATCTGGTACGCACCGTCATTGTAGACAGTACGGTAACATCCAGGATGAGGAGAAACGATGTGATTGACAACAGTCGAATTCAAAATGGTGATGTTATTGTTGGATTAGCCTCCTATGGAAAAGCATCCTATGAGCTTGAGTACAATGGAGGAATGGGCAGCAACGGCCTCACCTCCGCGCGCCATGATATGTTCAAGAAAGCATATGCATTGAAATACCCCGAATCATACAATCAGGACATTCCCGATGAACTTGTGTATAGCGGAAAATTCAGCGTAACAGACACCCTCCCCAATGTACCGGTTAATATTGGTAAGCTGGTATTATCTCCTACCAGAACCTACGCACCAATAATGATTGAGGTCCTTAAGGAAATGCGGCATGATATTCATGGCATCGTCCACTGCAGCGGGGGTGCACAAACAAAAGTTCTGCACTTTATAGAAAACCTTCACGTAATCAAAGACAACCTGTTTACTATTCCTCCGCTTTTCCAGCTTATCTATGATCAGAGTGCCACCTCATGGCATGAGATGTACAAGGTCTTCAACATGGGTCATCGAATGGAAGTGTATTTATCAGAACATCATGCGAGCCGCATCATCAGCATTTCAAAAAGTTTTGGAGTCGATGCGAAGATCATCGGGAGGGTGGAGCTTTCAGAGAAGAAGAAGTTAACGATAAAAAGCAGTGAGGGTAATTTTGAGTACGATTGATATTAAAAATAATCTGACAATGAATG
This sequence comes from Cyclobacteriaceae bacterium, assembly GCA_043776495.1. Lineage (GTDB taxonomy): Bacteria > Bacteroidota > Bacteroidia > Cytophagales > Cyclobacteriaceae > ELB16-189. The sequence continues at coordinate 1,437 of JAYVRH010000060.1, read as the reverse complement.
CCCAATGTCGATTTCAGCACAAATTATATTGCTTTTAAGATGATAAGTTCAACGCGCCTATTCAACGCGCGGGCCTCTTCCGTGTCATTGGGGGTCAGTGGTTTACTTTTTCCATACCCCTTTGCCTCAAACCGCTTATTGAAAATGCCCTTTTTGTTGAGATAGGTAGTTACACTTTTTGCTCGTCTTACGGAGAGTTTATCATTATAGTCGTTGCTGCCAACATCGTCGGTATGGGCCGCGATCTCAATGATGACGGAAGGATTTTGATGCATAAATTCAATCACGCGGTCAAGTTCGGGAAAGGATGAACTTTTAAGGTCGGCCGAGTTGGTTTCAAAAGTGATATTATCGAGGGTAAGCAAGGCACCATCGCGGATGGGAGTCATTACAAGGTTCAGTGAATAACTGCCATCGGGCTGGGCCTCACCTTCGCCGGCCACAATGGAGGATGTAGCAAAAAAATAGCCTTTCCCGCTGCTGGCAACCACCTGATAGCGATCGCCTTTGCGTAAATAAACTGACTCACCGGATTCGGAAATGATCACTTCATCCTGGACCTTGTTGTTAAAAGTGACCTTGGTCTTTACCCTGCTTTTTGTACTTACATCAATCACATCTGCAACAAACTTGACCTTTTCATGAACGAGTTGAAATGTTAAGGTTGTATCCTGGTTAAATGTATGGGCATCGAAGATGATAGACTGCTTGATCTCCGGATATTGAAATGCCACAGCAGACAGAGTGTACTGATTGGTGGTTTCAAATTTCAATTTGGGTCCCGGCAGAGCGGCTTTCAGAGAGTCATTCCATGTGAATTTGTTTTGCTCATCGATCACTTGCACCATGGCCGTAACAGGGATTTTCAAATCCCGATCAATGGATGATAGTGTAACCTGATACTCCGATTTGAGATTGATATCCGTTGGGATTGCTTTATAGGCATCCTGCTTTCGAAGATCAAAGTCTCTCACCTCTTTCAGACATGAAGGATTTAGAAATTCAACAAGGAAGTGCGAACCGGCTGCCAATACAATGCTGAATCGACCATCATTTGGATTATTTGTTAACACCATCTTTTCTTTCGTATCTACATTTGTGACCGTGATGGAAGAAGCTACATGAAGTCCACTTTTTTCAGATCGCACATAACCAAGGACAGTGACGTTGATCAGCTGACGATATTCCAATGGAATGTGCATCGCATAAATATCTTTCTTGGTATAAAAGAAAATGGTGTCTCCAGCGGCAGAAATAGTAGGCGATTGATCATTCTCTGGTGAGTTGATGAAATCCAACGGCTTCGGCGCAGTCCAGGTGCTGTCGGCATTTCTTCTGGTCTGAAATAAATCATATTTACCTTTTCCTTCGGGAGTGACCGCAGAAAAAATGAGGGTATGATTGTCAGCCATGATTCGTGGATCCCTGACACAGCCT
>JAYVRH010000059.1:0-2584 GCA_043776495.1 Cyclobacteriaceae bacterium | reverse complement strand
TATCAGGTATACTGGGGCAGTTGACAGGCGGAAGCCAAGGCAGCAACCTGGGCGGCCTCGGAAGTATACTCGGTGGAATGTTTGGAAAAAAATAATTGGGGTTGCATTTCAATCAGGACAGTTTTGACCTGGCCCAAATATCGTAAGTCTTGCAATACAGCAAGTGTGAGGTGGCCTGGAAACGGGCCACCTTTCTTAATTCCCAATTCTGATCACTGGCTGTTCTTTCCGCTGCGCTACCAACATTGCTCCTGTTGCCAATGCCTCCCTATTGTTTGCCAACAAGTGATGAAACTTTTCTGACAATACCCTTTGAAATGATTCCAGAATAGATTCTTTTTTTACAGTCGGTTTCCATTTCAGGTATGCTCCGAGCATGAGCATGTTCATGATTTTTGCTTGGTTGAACCGGTTGGCTTCGGTGATGGCGGATATGCCAATAATCATCCGCCGTGGCCAATACATTGTATAACACGGCAATGCTTAGAGATGGCGTGCAAATTAAGTAAGCTCTCAATAAAACTGCCCATGTCTTAAGTAGGGCATACTACCTGATAGGTTGAAGCCGAGAAATCTTTTTATATTCAGAATTCCTTTTCTCTCTCCTGTTCAAGATCAAACCGACTTTGAATATTCAACCAGAATTCAGGGGCGACATTAAAGAATTTGCCTAGCCGGATGGCTGTATCTGCAGATAAATTTCTTGTTCCCTTTATTAACTGACTAATTCTGGTTTGATCCACGCCAATCGCCTTTGCTAAAGCGTAAGATGAAATTTTCATTTCATCCAGAAAGTCCAACTTCAGGACTTCGCCAGGATGTACGTTTTTTAACTTTTTCATTTTTAAATTAATGATAGTCCATTATTTCAACCTCAAATGCATTTCCATTCAACCATTTAAAGACTATTCTCCAATGATGATTAATACGACATTATATAACTTAATATAGAGCTTAATTCTGAATGAATAGCTACTGGGCTTCCAATTCATCACATTTTCATAGGCCCCAGCCATTAGTTTCCCCTCAGAAAGAATGGTCGCCCGTACCCCGTAAGCGTGGCACTGAGCGAGTCGGTGGCCACTTGTTTTCCGGCCCTGAAAAATTGAATGGTGTTTTGCTGTGAACTTACCCACACACTATCGCCTGTGGCCACCAGGTTACCATTGGGCACGATGAAAATGATTGAATCCGCTGACCGGTAGAAGATCAGGTACAACATGTCGTGTTTCTTAAACGAGCTCTTCAAACTGTCTTCACGATAGATCTGCGGATCACCTGCGGTAAGTCGGCACCAAAGTCGGCCGGTATTCGCGTTGAACATTCGCACACTATCAACCTGAGCGGAAAATTCATAACGCAATGCTTTGGCAAACCATTGCCGCTCTTCGAGCATTCCGCTTCTTTCTCTAAACAGTAACCGTGCAAGAAGTAGCAGACATAACAACGCAATGCCACCAATAATAAGCAACGTTTTTTTCATTGAAGAGAGCAGGGCTTTCAACCCAAGCCTATACTAAAATACATATTCTGAAGACGTAGCGGATGGAAAGACGTCAGCCATTAAGAAATAACCTATTATTAAAGTAAATCCAGTACTTTGATGAGGCCTAGTTTCATCTCTTCCATTTCTTTAGCTGAAAGGGAACCCAGGCGCTTAACAAACCTTTCTTTTGAAATTGATTTAACCTGAAAGCAATCCGCAGCACTTTCATTTGAAATACCATTATCCATTGATGGATTGAGTAGCACATGCCAATCTCGAATTGATCGGACCGCATCTGTAATAGGAACTACAACTTTTAATTGGAGCGCTCCCATGCTATCATGATTCACGATTACTGCAGGTCTTACTTTATCGATTTCTTGCCCAACTTTTGGTGCAAAATCATCTAACCAAACTTCAGCATGCTTCATTCTTCAAGTATGTCAAGATAGACATCTGAGAGATTGTTAGCAGTCTTAGCATAGTAATTTATAGTTTCAGGATCGTTAGCCTGAGATTCTATTCTCTTGTAAAGAGCCGCTTTGTTTTTTCTTAATTTTTAGATGGCTTTTTGAAAATTCGTATTCTGCACTGCCGAGCGTATCAATATTCCATCATCTGTTTCTTCGATTATGACCTTTTCGAGTTTGTATTTTTTGACCATTTCGGAGGGTAAAATAACAGCCTTGCTATGCTTGACTTACATATGCTATTTAGCACTTGTCCCGATCCTTATCGGGATAATCTGGTACATTATATAACTCTTGGCTTGCTAATCCCGATAGCGATCGGCACCTTACCCGCAGTTCTATAAAATCAGATGACGTTAGCCCCGATAGCCGCACAGTTACCTTGATTTGCTTAACCATTCTGCTCTTTTTATTTCTGCTTCTTTAGGCCTCCCAATGGCAATTTTTGATGATGCAAAAAATACGGTTTTTTGTGCTGGCTGTTAATCACATGCAGTTCAATCGCCTCACCGATTTTGTATTTTGAATAGATGTCTGCATTAACATTAAATACGTGATTGCCAACAATTAGATATTTTTTTTCAATTTCCGAACGGCGGCCATCGTCATCGGGCAACGATAATTCCTT
>JAYVRH010000058.1:0-2593 GCA_043776495.1 Cyclobacteriaceae bacterium | reverse complement strand
TTTTCAGAAGCTTTTTAGTTGCTACTCCGTCTCCCACTTTCAGTCGCACGAGATAAAATCCCTGTGACTGGCCTTCACTTTCCCAAGTCCATCTTCCCATTCCCGATTGTTTTGGGAGGGCAATCGATGAGACTTTAGATCCGATGATGTTATAGATTTCAAGTTCACCTCCCATCGTCTCTGCTTCTTTGGGGAGGGAATATTCAATGGAGACCCGATCGCTGAAAGGATTAGGAGAAGGATCAAATAAAATTACCTGGTTTGGAATAATTTCTTTCTTCACATATTCAGAAGAACCGTAGACGACTTTAAACTCTTTCGAAGTGCTCCGATTAAAATCATAACGCGACTCCATTGTCATGTTTGTGATTTTGTGTGTAGCTACATCCAGAAGATAAATTTCTTTTGAACTACCAAAATAAGAGTTGTCCCAATTCAGAGAAGTAACTTCTTCTTTCAGGTTTGATTCTACATTAAACTGCCAGACATAATTTTCATTGGTGGGCACCACATCTTTGGTGTAGGTCATCCCCACATATTTCTTTGGAAATTTTACTTCCATGTATTCAATAAAACGTGGGGCATTAAAATCATCGTAGTAATCAAACCCTTCATTCGCATCAGGCCGCATACCGACGCCTCCGAGGTTGTATTCCATCTCACCGGCCTTCAGGTTGAATAATATTTCCCAGGACGGCTGGTCAAGTGAATTGCTTGAAATGCTTTGAGTCGAACCGACACGCCCCTGTATTGAAGCATTTTTTGCTACCGGAATTTTTATGTTCGCAGCAGCCGTTCCTAGATATTTTACAAACCCTCCTTCAAATGTTTTTAGCACATCGACATTTTCAACAGTTCCTCTGAAGGTTCTGATCTTGCTGGTGTTGCCTCCAAGGTTCGCGGTCTCCGATGGATTCGCCGCAACGACATCTGCCCATGAGATATTAAAATTGTAAGGGTTGCCGATCTGGTTCCAGCCGGGGTTCAGTGTAATGATGAAAGAACTGCTGGTGCTGACGTCGACTGTTGTTCCCGGACCTGTATTGAGTGGTGAACTGCTGACGCAGATAAAGAAATAACCCTCCCCGGGAACAAGCACTGAGTTGCCATTCAATTCACCAAAATTTGAACCGTTGTATTTGAACATGCGCCAGATTGTCGGATCATAACCACCCAGCACATTATTGAAAACATTATTGGCAGTTTTGCTTTGAAGCACCAGCGGAATGGCGATGATGCGGTAGCTGGTGGCGGTCTTGCCTGCAGCTGAGCCCGGATATGAAGATATGGTCAAACCGGAAGAATGATTAATTACTGTTTTGTAGAGGGTCTGACTGGCCGTATTATCAAGACCCGCACCATTCACTACAAGATATTTGTACTCCACACCAAGTTCTGTCACAGCTGCAAGTGGAATCGTGGCCAGATAGGAAGGTCCGGTCAAAGTCATATCAAGACTGGCGAAATTATTTGGTAACGCGCCGGCAACGGGCCGGTACAGGACCTTGGCTGAGACAATGCCTGTTTCCGGGTCGGTCAGATTTGCTGAAACAGATATGGCGGTGTTGGGTGCAACGGAGTTTGGTGTGTTGTTGGCAGAGACGACGGGTGGAGTTGTATCGGTGATGACTGTAAAATTGCCTGAGCTGGTCGCTGTTTGACCGCCCACGGTCACTGTAATCGTTCCTGTAGTGGCGGCGGCGGGCACAGAAGTTACAATGCTGGTTGCAGTTGGCGTTCCTGTGATAATCGATGCGGTGCCGTTGAACTTAACCTTATTGTTTGCAGGAGTTGTATCAAAATTGGTACCGGTGATTACCACTGATGTTCCAATTATGCCAGACTGCGGAGAAAACGAGCTAATCGTAGGTGGCACTGCGTTTGCAATTTTATTGCGCAAAATGGAAATCGAAGCACTACTATTATTTGCAACCGCTAAGTCCGGCTTCCCGTCTCCGTCCAGGTCGCCAATGGCAACAGTACGAGGATTCGTCCCTACTGTGAAATCAACCTTGGCTGCAAAGGAACTCACCGTGATCGTTCCTCCGGTGCTTGTATTCTTAAATAGTGAAACTGTGCCGTCGACGTAATTTGCTACTGCTAAGTCTGGCTTACTGTCACCATCCAGATCGCCAATGGCAATAATAATAGGGCTTACTCCGGTTGAGAAATCAACCTTGGCCGCGAAGGAACTTGCCGTGATCGAGCCTGTCGTACTCGTATTTTTGAATACCGAAACATTGTTACTGAGAGCATTACTAACAACTAAATCAGGCTTCCCGTCTCCGTCCAGATCGCCAATGGCAACATTTGTAGGGTTTGTGCCTGTTGAGAAATCAACCTTGGCTGCAAAGGAACTTGCTGTAATCGCGCCTGTGGTACTTGTATTTTTAAATACAGAAACCGAATTGCTGAAATAATTTGGTACTGCTAAGTCTGGTTTCCCGTCCCCGTCCAGATCGCCAATGGCAACACTATAAGGATTTGTGCCTGCTGTGAAATCAACTTTGGCTGCAAAGGAACTTGCAGTAATTGTCCCTGTGATGCTTGTGTTTTTGAATATCGAAATAGTGGCGTTGGTACCATTTGCTAC
>JAYVRH010000057.1:0-2594 GCA_043776495.1 Cyclobacteriaceae bacterium | reverse complement strand
TGCTGCACGTAAGTTACCATCAGCGACGACTGCGGCGACAGTTTGTATCGACCCGCCACTGCAACGGCAAGCACATCATTCTTATACAAGGAATCTACGGCATTGAAATGGGAAAAACTGGGAGTCACCTGCACCGAAATCTTTGAGCTCAGTTTGGAGGCTATATTCAACTCACCATAATAAGACAGCTTGTACACACTTTTTTCATAATTGGCATCTGTCCTGGTGTCCGCGGCCGCATTTCCATAAAATGTGACGCTCACTGGCATGCCCCCATCCCTGGTTTGCTTCAGAATAGCATATTTCACATTCAGGTCCAGGTACCTGTTGAACTTTGTATAGCCGAATCCAACAGCCAGGTTACTGATGGGGGTATAGTTGAAAGCCATCCGAATGTTAGCAGGGGCATACACCCCATATATATCCGTGAAGCCATTCTGCACCGTTCCGAATCGGTGTTGCATATTAAAAGTCAGGGTTTTGGCAGCGGGAACCATGACAGATTGAATGTCCATCAGTTCAGCACTTTCAAAAGTTGCTTTTACCGGCTTTTTGTCGGATGTGGCGTCTGCCGCGGCCTTTTCGTCCTGGCCCTGAAGCATCGTGATCGAAAGCAACATGAACGTCGTGATCGAAAATATGGCTTTCCACAGCCTCGTATCAAGTATTTGTTTCGCTGGGTATTTCATCTTGTTCATAGGTTAATTATTGAGTGCACCTTGTACAATCCATTTGAGTATAATCGCGGCATCCTGATCGGAGGAATATTTCTTCATGCTTCCGACTGTAATTTTTTGGTAAATGATACTTTGGTTAGGTACATCTGTGTCTACATACCCGTAGGCGGTGAGACCGATGTACGAGCTACCAGCTGTGAGGTCCGGAGCTTTACCGGATTTGGAATGACATCCCGGAGCAGCGCATGTTTTATTGAAGATCGGTTGAACATTGGCAGAAAAAGAAACCGTGGTCGGAACTTCGGCAGGTTTGGGCTTAATGGTTTCATAGGTACAGGCAGACAGTCCACCTGCAAGCATCCCTGTAACCAATAAACTTTTTATCGCTTCTTTGTATTTCATTATTTCTTCGGTTTGAAAGTCAACTGCTGATTGTTAAGTCCAATCCTATTCAACTCATCGTTATGAGTTACTGAGAAATTAAAATTGAAAATCCCCTGATCCGGATTAAGAACAACATCGTCGGCATTTCCAGTATTCAACTTTCTGATCAATAACACAGAATAACCCTTGGTATTGTAATCATCAATTTTTGCGATCTGCCCACCAGAGAGGGACCGTACATCTGAAATGCTGCCGGAAGGATTTTGAAGATAGTATCCAGGTATGCCGCTGAATCCCCTCAGGCGCGCAAACAAATTCGTGCGGTCAGTTTCTGCTGCCGGATAGTGAATGGCTCCCTCATGGGTGCCGGGATTTGATGCAAATTCGTCCAGCGAAGGACGCGTCCAACGGTTGAACTGACCTGGCTTATTAAGTGCAACTCCTACCGGATTAATCGTTCCATTTCCATCCCCGATGATGCCATGACACAGTGCACATTCCTTTTGGAAGTAGGCATCTCCTTTTATTACATCGCCGGTAAATTGTTTTTTGTTAAGCAGGTAGTATGCAGGGTCCAGAATCGTGCTGCCACCTGGGGACCGTTTTACTTTCTGTTCGGTTCCATCCCAATCAAATTGTGGACCGCTGCGGTTCGTACTTCCAGCATTATTGCGGACATACGATTTGTTGCCTGCATCCTCGGTGATCACACCACCATTATCATTCATATCAATGGCATACCCCAATGGCTCTGATAATGCGAATGACCATTTCCAAACATCCCTTTTCCCTCCACTCATGTCAAAGGAAAGGGCAAATGCATCTTCACTTCGCTGCGACGTCCAGCCGAGTGTAGAACCTGGTTTCTTAGAATCGCTGGCACCATTGAAGAGCCAATTGCGCTTGGAGACATTGAACGTAGTGTCTCTCCATGAAACAAGAAGATAAATGCTATCGGTGGTGTAGGCAGCTTTCACAGTAACAGAAGGCTTCTTCCCCTGATTGAAATCTGAAAGACCGTTATAGAGTCCGCTCACATTGAATAGTCCGTCATCTGCAGGAACCTGGGAAGTGACCAGATTTTGTGTATTAATCGGCAGGTATTTTGCAGTTTTCCAATAACTGGAGGATGGTTTATTAGGCGGTGTTGTCACATAGTAAGCCTCCAGCGTGGCGGTCGGACTGGAAACAAGCTGCTGGGGAACCTTGACAGGTTCGTTTTCATAGTAGGTGCATCCTGCCAGCGTTAATCCGATAATATAAAAAACTATTCGATTCATGGTGGTGATGGTAAACGCTCTTTTTCTTGTTCAATAAAAGGGGGCCATTGCCCCCTTTTTTCGAATGCCTTCCAATTCCAAATTACTTATAGATTACAATGCTACTTTCGATTTTGAGGGTTGCATCATTTAAACTAGTTGAAGTGATTCCAAAGTCAGCTTTTGGCTTCATGTAGAAGCGACCTTCAAATCCTGCATAGGTTCTGCTGTTAGAAGCATCAAGCCATGTGGGCACACCTTTGAACCAGAATTC